>JAQBQC010000206.1 GCA_028287205.1 Gemmatimonadota bacterium | reverse complement strand
GCGCGTGAGCTTCACACCCTGATACGGCGCGTGCGTGATCAGCTTCAGCGCCGAGAGCTTGCGCATCATCTTGCTCACGGCGGGCGCGCTGACGTGCAGCCGCTCAGCCAGCTCCTGCGTGGCGACGCTGCCGGTCTGCGCGTGGGCCTTGTAGATGGCCTTGATGTAGTCTTCGACGGACGGAGAGGGCACTGATAGGTCGCTCGACAGCGTGATTCGCAGTTAACTATGGTTAACTCAAATTAGAAACACGGTTAACCGCTGTCAAGCGAAGATTAATGCGGCTATGAGTGGCGGCGCTGTCAGGAGATTCGCGACAGGAGATCGCGGAGGATGCGCTCGGTGAGACCCCAGATCGTGTAGCGCCCGTGCACGAAGGCGCGCACCGTGCGGGTGGCTCCGTTCGACAGTGTGACGTCGACGTCGCGCGAGACATCGACGTGCTGAAGCGCGGACAGCGGAACCCAGAAGGCGCCCGCGACCTCATCGCTGAGCACGAGAGGAGCGTCCCGCGTGAGAATCGCGACGAACGGCGCGATCGAGAGCGGCGGCAATGCGGGCGACACGGGGTTCACGCGCTCGAGCGCGCCGAGCACGCGTCCGGAGGCGAGGATGTCGACGCCGATCTCTTCGCGCGTCTCGCGGAGGGCGGTGTCGAGGAGCGTTGGATCGTGCGGCTCGCGACGACCGCCGGGAAAGGCGATGTGCCCGCTCCACGGATCGCCCGCGTAGCTCGCGCGCTCGATCATCAGGTGCTCGAGCGCCCCGCCGGGCGTGATGCGGAAGATCGCGGCGACGGCTGCGTCGCGCACGTGTGCATCCGGTGCGGCCGCGGCGGCGCTGGCCGGTGCGAGCGCCCGCTCGATGCGAGCGAGAATGTCGAGCGCGGCCACGCTGCGCCCGCCGCTACTCCTCGACCTCGCCGCCGGCATCGATCCACGCGGCAATGCCGCCGGCGAGCGATGTCGCCTTGTAGCCCTGCGCACGAAGCATTTCGACAGCCTGCGCCGAGCGAGCGCCGCGGCCGCAGTACACCACGACTTCATCGCCGGGAAACTGGGCGAGCGCCTCGCTCGCAGCGCCGCTCACGCGCCCGAGCGGCAGGTGGATCGCGTTCGGGATGCGAAAGAGATTCCACTCGTTCTGCTCGCGTACGTCGAGGAGCACATTGCGCTCGCCGCGCTCGTGTCGCGCGAGCAACGTGCCGGGAGAGATCTCGTTTGGTGATGCGTCGGACATCGTCATCGAATTCATGGTGTGAATGGCGGTGCTCCCGAGTGTGCAAGCACGAGACCACGCGCACGCGACAGCTCGGCGCGCGCACCCAGCGGAAGCGTCCACTGATCGGGGATGTGACCGCACGGTATGTCGCTCACGACGGGCCCGCGGACGTGCGTCGCCGCTTCCCGGAAAAGTACATCGAGCGAGCGGGGTGCCGCATCACCCTCGTCGCCGCGGTCGGTGAACGCGCCGAAGCAGAGACCCGCGACGCGGGCGAGCGCGCCCGAGAGCATGAGCTGGCGCAGCATGCGGTCGATGCGATAGAGCGGCTCGCTCACATCCTCCAGCACGAGGATCGCGCCGTCGAAGCGCGCGGCGTAGGGAGTGCCGAGCAGGGCGCAGATGAGCGCGAGGTTCCCGCCTTCGAGCGGGCCGCTGGCGTCTCCTTCCTGCAACCAGGTTAGTGGAGGGGCGACCGCGAATGGATCGCCCGCGCTCGTAGCGCGCAGCAGCGATTCGCGCGAGAAGGGAGTGAGCACCGCTCGCGCGGTGGGACCGTGGTAGCTCACGAGATTCGACCGCGCACGTACGGCGAAATGCAGCGCAGTGATGTCAGAGAAGCCGATGATCGCCTTCGGAGCGCGGCGAAGCGTGTCGAAGTCGATCGCGTCGAGAATGCGCATCGAGCCGTAGCCGCCACGCAGGCACCAGATCGCATCGATGCGCGGATCGCGTATCGCAGCGTTGAGGTCAGCGAGTCGTGAAGCGTCATCGCCGGCGAGATATCCCTCGCGCGCGAGCGCGTGCGGATACGCGTGCGGCTCCCAGCCGAGATCGCGCACGTTGTGCTCCGCGCGCTCCAGGTCCGCTTCGCCGGAGAGCGGTCCGGCGGGCGATACCAGCGCCACGCGCGCGCCGGGAGCGAGTGCGGGTGGAGAGACGTACGGCACGCTCATGCGTCCACGCGATGCGCGCGCACTTCGTTCGTCTCGCGATCGTAACGGATCATCCGCTCAGCGGTACGATTGGCATACCCCATGCCTTTTTTTTCGGGGCGGGCGAGCTGCCCGGCAAGTGAACGCCACGAGTTCGATGGACGCTTCATGAAAGGAGGATAGTCACGTGGCCGATCAGAATCGAAATCAAGGCTCGAACCAGTCTGGCGGAAGCGACGGAGATTTCAAGGCGAAGCCGACGGACAAGGAAGGATTGGGCGGCAGCGGCCGCTCGGGAAGTGGAGGCGGCATGGGAGGCGCCGGCACCGGCGGCAGTGACTTCGACAAGATGAGTGGGAGTGGCGGCAGAAGCGGCGGCTCTGGCGGAAGTGGTGGGAGCGGCGGAAGCAGCAGCGAATCGGGCGGGAGCGGCGGGATGGGCGGCGCTGGCGGGAGAAGCGGCGGCAGCGGCGGCGAAAGCAGCGCTGGGGGTAGCCAAGGCAGCGGCAGCACCGGATACAACGCCGGACGCGCGAACGGGGAAGATGATCTCACCGTGGGCGATGAGGGCGACGAGACGAGCGGCGATATAGGCTCCGGGTCGAGCGGCAAGAGCCGCTGATCCGCGCACCATCGCTGCCGAAACGGGCGCTCGCCGAGCGCCC
>JAQBQC010000201.1 GCA_028287205.1 Gemmatimonadota bacterium | reverse complement strand
GTCGCGCGACATGCCGTGTGGGAGCGGCTGCTCGAATCGCGGTCGCGCTACGACATGACGGTGCTCATCACCACGCACGACATGGAAGAGGCGGGGGAGCTGTGCGATCGCCTCGCGATCATGCAGGCGGGGCGCGTCGCAGCGGAGGGCTCGCCTGATGAGCTCAAGCATCAGGTAGGACCGAGCGCAACGCTCGACGAAGTGTTCGCGCACTTCGGTGTCGGTGCCATCGACGAGGGAGGAAGATATCGTGACGTCCGTAACGCGCGCCGTACCGCCAGCCGGCTCGGCTGACGACGGCGCACCGAGCGCGCTCGAAACGATCCGGGCGTTCTTTCGCGACGCAGCCGCGATCGCGGAGGTCGAGCTGCGCAAGGTCGCGCGCGATCCCACGGAGATTCTCACGCGCGCCGTGCAGCCGACGCTCTGGCTTCTCGTGTTCGGCCAGGTGTTCACGCGTACGCGCGCGATCCCGACCGGCTCGATGAGTTATCTCGCCTTCATGGCGCCCGGTGTGCTCGCGCAGAGCGTGCTCTTCTCCGCGATCTTCTACGGCATTGCGGTGATCTGGGAGCGCGACCTGGGCATCGTGCAGAAGCTGCTCGTGAGCCCGTCGCCACGCGCCTCGCTCGTGCTCGGCAAGGCGGTATCCGCCGGCGTGCGTGCGCTCACGCAGGGCGTGATCATCATGGTGCTCGCGTGGATACTCGGGGTGCCGCTTCGCCTCGATCCGATGAGCATCGCCGGACTCATCCTCGCCGTTCTCCTCGGCGCAGCGCTCTTCGCCACGTTCTCGTTCGTGATCGCCTGTCTCGTGAAAACACGCGAGCGCTTCATGGGGATTGGGCAGGTGCTCACGATGCCGCTCTTCTTCGCGAGCAACGCGATCTATCCGCTTGGCATGATGCCGCACTGGCTCCAGGTGATCGCGCGCGTCAATCCGCTCACCTATCTCGTGAACGCACTCCGCGCGCTCATGGTGCAGGGCGGATCGAGCCCGGTGGGACTGCCAGTGGACTTTGCTGTGCTCGCCGTCGTCTTCGTGGCGCTCATCGCGCTCGGCGCGCGACTGTACCCCGGGATCATTCAATAGCCGAAGTGCGTTGAGCTGTTTCGAGACGGTTGCGATCGAGATCGTCGAATGTCGAAGCGGAATCCCGGGAGTGTGTATGGCGAAGATGCGCGCGGTACAGGTGGCAAAGGCGGGTGGTCCGCTCGAGCTGGTGGAGAAGGAGATCCCGGATCCGGGGCTCGGGTACGTCCGCGTGAAGGTGCACGCATGCGGAATCTGTCACAGCGATTCGCTCACGGTCGAAGGGCACTGGCCGGGCATTCACTATCCCCGCGTCCCCGGCCACGAAGCTGCTGGCGTCGTCGACGCCGTCGGTGGCGGCGTGCTCGGCTGGAAGGCCGGTGACCGCGTAGGCATCGGCTGGTTTGGCGGGAGCTGTGGCTACTGCGACAGGTGCCGCCGCGGCGACTTCATCGCGTGTCTGATCAATCCGCAGGTGTCGGGCATCTCCTTCGACGGCGGATACGCCGAGTACATGGTCGTGCCGAAGGAAGCTTTGGCGCTCATTCCGGACGAGCTCTCGTTCGTGGACGCTGGACCGTTGATGTGCGCGGGCGTGACCACCTTCAACTCGCTGCGCCACAGTGGCGCGGGCCCGGGCGAGCTCGTTGCCGTGCACGGCATTGGCGGGCTCGGACATCTCGGCGTACAGTTCGCGGCGCGCATGGGATTCCGCACCGTCGCCATCGCGCGCGGCAAGGACAAGGAGGCGCTCGCGAAAAAGCTCGGCGCGCATGAATACATCGATAGCACGGCCGTAAATCCGGGTGAAGCACTCGCAAAGATGGGCGGCGCGAAGGTGATCATCACGACCGTCACGAGCGGCAGCGCGATGGCTGAAGTACTCGGCGGCCTCGGAGTCGACGGAAAGTTGATCATGCTCGGGGCATCGCCCGAGCCGATCTCCGTCACGTCGCTGCAGCTCATCGGCGGTCGCAAGTCGGTTGCCGGATGGCCGTCGGGCGCTTCGATCGATTCGCAGGACACGATGAACTTCAGTGTCCTCACCGGCGTGAGGCCGATGATCCAGCAGATGCCGCTGGAGCGTGCGGCCGAGGGCTACAAGCTGATGATGGACAACAAGGCGCGCTTTCGAGTGGTGCTCACCATGGCAGGCAACGCCTAACGATCGGCTTTGGGTGGCGTGCCGCAGTCGAAGCGGCCCGCTGCCTTGCCATCGTTCAACTTGAACGTTCCCGAGTGGCCGTCGGCATTGAACGTTACCGTTCCGAGTCCGCCATAGCTGTCGACGAGAGCGGTACTCCCGAGGTAGACGGCGATGATCTCATTCGGGTAGCGTCCCGGCCCCGCGAACGGGGTGGGGCTCGCGTGCATCTCGCTGGCCATCGCGGCCTTTGGTCCGATCGTGAAGCCGAGCATCGGCAGGTCGCTGCGGCCCCACGACGCGGTCAACGTCCCGTTGGGCAGAATGCGGCACGTGCCGTTCGTCGCGGATCGCGCTTTGGGCTTTTCGATCGTGACGTTCGCGGTCGCAGCGCTCTGCGCAGCGGCTGGCGCGCTCAGGATGCAGGCGGCCGCCAGCGTACCTGCGAACAGAATTTTTCTCGCGTGCCCTCGCATCGGCATCTCCTCGTCAGTGTGCCGTTCGACTCCCGACCGGAGCAGGATGAAATCCGCGCCCCGAAACGTCAATCACGGCATCACCGGCAACACGATGTGCGACGGGCGTCCCGGAGATGAGTACACGCGCTGGGTCGCCTTTGTGAAGTCCGCGGCGGTCGCCTTGTAGATGCTCGGCACGAATTTCTGCGGATTGCGGTCGATGAGCGGAAACCACGTCGACTGCACTTGCACCATGAGGCGGTGCCCCTCGAGAAATACGTAGTCGCGGTCGCGCAGCGGGATCTTCCACTCCTCCGGCGCACCCGCCACGAGCGCGCGCGGATGCTCGTAGCTCGTGTTGTAGCGGCCGCGGCGCACTTCCATCGCGACCGGGAGCTCGTACCCGTTCACGGATCGCGCATACTGTCCAGGTGCGGGGCCCGTATCCTCGTCCCACGCATTCGGAGTCGCGTTCTCCGGATAGACATCGATGAGCTTGACGATGAAGTCGGCATCGGTGCCCGAGGTGGACGCGAACAGGTCCGCAGCCACCTCGCCCGTGATCGTGAGATCGTGATCGAGCGGCGCGCTCACGTAGCTCAGCACGTCCGGGCGGTTGTCGACGAAGCGCTGATCGGCGATCTCCCACGTGCGCCAGTCTCCGGCCGGATACGTGGGCGAGATCGGCCGCTGGCGGTATGGAACCGGATTCGCGGGATCGGACACGTACTCGCGAAACGCCGCGCGCCCCGATTGCGCCACGGGCTTCGCGAACGAGAGCGTGCCGTTCGAATTCAGATAGAGATTCGTAGGCTTCGATTCGCGAGGTGGCCACTCTGCGTACGTGCGCCACTTGTTGGAGCCCGACTGAAAGGTGGACGCGCGCCACGCCGGCTTCTCGCCTTCGCCGTGGAGGTAATGGCGAAAGAAGGGTGCCTCGATCGTCTCCCGGAATTCGCGCGATGTCTCGTGTCCGCCGTTCGCCATCAGGCCGAGGCTGTCGCCCCTGGGCGCCTGCCACTGCCCGTGATACCACGGACCCGCCACCATGAAGTTCGTGTGATCCGGATCGTGCTCGGCCGCGTGCCGAAAGATCTGCCACGGTCCCCAGGGATCTTCCTGATCCCAGAAGCCGGCGACATTGAGATTCGGAACGGTCGACGAGTGGAGCTGGCGCACCCACGCCTCGCGCTTCCAGAAATCGTCGTAATCCGGATGCGCAACCTCATCGTTCCAGTAGGGAATGGAGCCGTGGAGATACTTGCTGTTGAGATTCGAGACGGGCCCTAGAGCGAGATACCATGAGTAGCTGTCGTACGTCTCGAAGCCGAAGTGCGTGTTCTTGCTCTTGTCCGCCTGCTCCATCA
Organism: Gemmatimonadota bacterium; assembly: GCA_028287205.1. Lineage (GTDB taxonomy): Bacteria > Gemmatimonadota > Gemmatimonadetes > Gemmatimonadales > Gemmatimonadaceae > FEN-1250. Next base: position 2,311 of record JAQBQC010000201.1, on the reverse strand, counting down.
CCGCGTACTCGAAGGAATAGCTGTAGCGCAGCGCACCATAGCGATGGTCGTCGTCGTTCATCCACTGGTCCACGGGCGATGCCTGCTCGCTCATTGCCTTGAGTGCGGGATGCGGATGCAGCAGAGCAAGCGCCGTGGTGAGCCCATCGTAGGAGACTCCGTACATTCCGACCTTGCCGTTGTTGTCGGCAACGTTCTTCACGAGCCAGTCGATACTGTCGTACGCATCCGTCGTCTCGTTCGTGGACGTCGAGTCGGCGAGGTTCACCTGTGACGTGAGCTTGAATCCCCCCTCCGACTTGAAGCGCCCGCGCAGATTCTGAATGACGAAGATGTACCCGTCTGCGTAGAGCTCCTTCAGATTCGCAGGGAGCGCCGCCGGCGCGGAGTCGGGAACGCCGTACGGGGTGCGGCGGAAGAGGATGGGGAGCGGACCGCGCGTACCGACCGGTGTGAGAATCGCGGTCTGCAGGTGCACGCCGTCGCGCATCGGTATCATCACCTGCTGATAGGTGAAGATCGGCTGCGGCGCCGGCGATTGCGCGCGAGCGGAGACGGCGACGAGCAGAAGTGCGGCGATGATCGAGCGACGCATGGAGCTCCGGAAAGTGACGAGTATGCGCACAAGATACTGCGCGCTCCGCCGCGCGCGACTCCGTCACTCTCGATTGCCGGTCACGCGATCGCGGGCACCAGATGCTTTCGCGCAATGCGAGCGAACTTCGCGGCGAGGAAAGACACGATGATCGCGAACGCGATCGACCTGATACCCAGGGCCGGAAGTCCGAGCACGTTGATCAGCAGCGCGGCCACGACGAGAGCGCCGAGCGCCGAGGTCGCGTGCGCCCGCAGGTTGGGCGGTGCAGCGAGCATGCTCGCCGCGCCGCGCGTGCACGCGACGAGCAGCGCGAGTGCACCGGCGGCGAGCAGCGGCGCGAGCGACCACCCGCCTGAGCTATCGGCCATCTCGGACCACGAGCCGACTGCATCCCCCGCAGCCTCGTAGCTCGTCTGGTACACATCGGACATGTGCTCCCGCATCTCGGCCGAGGACGGAACGCTCGCGCTCAGCAATGCGGGTGGATCGCTCGAGATCTGGAGCATCGTCTCACAGGCCACGCCTGGAGCCGAGCTCGGAGCGACGCCGTTCACGAGGGCGAATGCCGCGGTCGTCGCGCCAACGCCCACTGAGAGCAGCACCGTCGCCATCACCGTGAGTCCCCAGCTGCCACGAAGCCCGGAACCGCGCGGGTTCACGTCGCAAAGAATACTGTGCATCGCATCCTGCCTGCGTTCTGTAGATGGTGGCGGTGAGTCGCGGTAAGGCCCTGCTTTCGTCCGTGCACCAGTTGGATGCGCAGAGGCGACGGATGGTTTACATCGATCGAAAAACCTTGCGCCCGGGAGAACGGGCGCCGCCTGGCCAGTCTGCTCGTCTTGACAGCGGTTAGCGCGGAAGGGCAGACTCGCTGCCTGCGCGTCCGCACACGCACACAACCCTCGCTCCCCCCACATGCGCCTTCGCCTTCCGTTCGCCACGCTTCTCGTATCCGTCGCTCCGTTCGCTGCTTTCGCACAGCGCGCGTCCGCCGTGCCGCTCCTCCCCGAGCCCACCATCGCCGCGCTCGCCGGCGAGCTCTCGGGCGCGTCGGCGAAGCGCAATCTCGAGTTCATCACGCGCCAGCATCGGATGCGCGCGTCCAGGGGATTTCGCTCGGCCGCAGAATTCGTAGCGGCCCAGGCGAAGCTCTACGGGCTCGAGGAGGTGACGGTCCACGAGTTTCCCGCGGACGGGCACACGATGTATGGCACGCAGAAGGCGCGTCTCGCCTGGGATCCAGAGTTCGCCGAGCTCTGGGAGATGCGCGTGGATGCGGGCCGCGCGACGCCGGTGGCGCGCATCGCGAGCTTCGAGGACACGCCGGTAGTTCTCGCCGAGGACAGCGACAGCGCGGACGTGACCACCGAGCTCGTGGACGTGGGCGCCGGGACGTCGGAGAAGGACTACGCCCGGAAGAACGTGCGCGGCAAGCTCGTGCTCACCTCCGAAGCGCCTGGCGGTGTGATACCGCTCGCGATCGACAAGTTCGGTGCGAAAGGAGTCGTGAGTGCCGCACAGAATCAGCCGAACGCGTGGTCACGCGAAGATGTAAATGCAATTCGCTGGGGCCATCTCGACTCCTTCGAAGCCCGGCACACCTTTGCGTTCATGGTGTCGCTCAAGCAGTACCGCTCGCTTCAGGAGCGCCTGGCCTCGGGTGAGCACGTCACTTTGCACGCGATGGTGCGCGCGTCTCGCCACGCCGCCACG
>JAQBQC010000186.1 GCA_028287205.1 Gemmatimonadota bacterium | reverse complement strand
CGTGCGCTGCCGGAGCTCGCATGACGAGCGCCACCGCACAGCAGCTCGTCAGCTTTCGACTCGGCGACGATCAGTTCGCGGTCGACATCCTCGTGGTGGAGCGCGTGCTGCGATTCAGCGCGCCGGCCGCGGTGCCGAATCTTCCGGCGTGGATCGATGGGGTGATCGAGCACGGCGGCCGCGTCGTGCCGGTGATCGATCTGCGCACGCGCTTCGGGATGCCGCGACTGGCGCCGCGCGCCGAGCATCGCATCCTCGTGCTCGCGGTGGGCGAAGAATGGCTCGGAGTGACGGTGGACTCGGTGCACGAAGTGCTGTCGGTGGCGCCGGATGAGATTGCGCCGCCGCCGCCGCTCTTTCGCGGGCTCAACGCCGAATACCTGAAGGGGCTCGTGCGGAGAGAGGGATTGCTGATCATCTTTCTCGATGTGGCACGCGTGCTGACTTCCTCCGAGCTCCTCGAGCTGACATCCGCTGCGGCGTCGCATGGCTGAGACAGAAGCCGCGACGTTTCGGGCGAGGTACGCCGCGATCGAGGCGCGACTCGAGGCCGCCACTGCGGCCACCGATCGCGATGTGATCAAGGGCGAGATCATCGCGCTCTTCAAGGAAGTCGAGGCCGAGATCTCGCAGCTCGGCATCCTGCGCGAGGACATCAAGAAGCTCGTCGAGAAGTGGAAGCAGGTGCAGCAGAGCTCCGTACCGTCGATCGCGCCGGAGTTCGGCGGAGATCGTCCCATCGTCGTTGCCGATCACATCGGCGCCTCGACCTTCGTCGAGAAAGGGTGGAGCCTCATCTCGCTCGGGGACCACGAGGGAGCGGAGCGCGCGCTCAAGCGGGCGCTCGAGCTGTCGCCGAACGATCCGCAAACCGAGTCACTGCTCGGGTGGGCGCAGATGCTCCAGGAGAAGTACGACGAGGCGCTGCTCAACTTCCAGAAGGTGTTGATGCGCCAGCCGACGAACTCGCTCGCGCGCATCAACCTCGGCTACATCTGCCTCAAGAAGCGCATCTTCGGCGAGGCGATCGAGCACCTGTCCAAGGCGATCCGTCTGGACAACGATCGCAAGGCCACGCTCTACGCACACTTCTATCTCGGCCTCGTGTACGGCGAGCGCGAGCTGTACGAAGATGCGCAGACGTTCTTCCGAAAGACGCTGGCGCTCGGGCCGAATCTCATCGAGGCGTACTATGAGCTCGGCCGCTCGCTCTGGTTCGACGGCAAGCGAGAAGAGGCGAAGCAGACTTGGCGCGACGGCCTCGCCGCCAACAAGTTCAATCCATGGGGGAAGCGCTGCGGGGAGATGTTGAAGCACGTCGACGAAGGCGGGGCCCCCGCGCGAAACACCTAGCGCTCGCCGCTCGCCTCGCGCTGCTGTTGCTGCTCGCCGCGCCGCGAGCGCGCGCGCAGTCGAGTGAGGCGCAGCGCCTCGATCGCGGGCGATTCACCGTCGTCGCCTTTCCCTCCGATCTCCCGCTCGCGCGCACGCTGCTCGACGAAGCCGCGCGCAACGATACGTTCCCCGGACTTCCGCGCCCGCATGCGCGCGCGCTGATCGCGATCGCGCCAGACGCGCGGCGCTTTCGCGAGTGGACGGGCACCGGCGCACCCGATTGGGGCGCGGCGATCGCGATTCCGGAGGAGCATCGCATCGTGATGCAGGGGAGCAGCGCGGGATCCGGCGCAGGCGACCCGCGCCTGGTGCTCAGACACGAGCTCGCGCATCTGGCGCTGCACGAGTATCTCGGAGCGCTCCCGCCACGCTGGTTCGACGAAGGGTACGCGGGGTACGCAGCGGGCGAGTGGTCGCGCGACGAGGTGCTCGCCGCCAACATCGGACTCGTGCTCCATGGCATTCCGGCCTCGCTCGACTCGCTCGAGGACGGCTTTCGCGGCGGTGCCTCGCGCGCGTCGGGCGCGTACGCGCTCGCGTATCGCGCGGTGAGCGATCTCGCCTCGCTCGATCCACAGCGCGGACTCTCGCTCTTTCTCGCCTATTGGAAGCAGACCGGATCGATGGATCGGGCGATGCGACGAGCCTACGGATTGACGCAGCCCACCTTCGAGGCCGAGTGGCGCTCGCGCACGATGCACCGCTACGGCGTGCTCGCGGTGGTCGCCAATCTCTCGCTGCTCTTCGCGCTGTTCGCGTTTTTCCTGCTTCCCCTCTATTGGCTTAGACGACGACGGAACCGGCGCCGCATGGATGCGCTGAGGGCTGCGGAGGCGGCCAGCGAAAGGGCGGCGAACGAATGGGCAGCCATCGACAGCGCGGCCAGCGAGAGAGCGGCGAGCGAGAGCACGGCCGGCGAGGAGGTGGCGCGCCCGCTCTCCGAGGAACGCCCCGATACCCCCTGACGGCCGCATAAAGGAAAATACATGCTGGCCAAAGGGGTAGGTCGATACCCGTTCTATTGACCGGGCGATCGTGCACGAGTACCATTGCCCCCTGCTACTCCTCGGTTCGCCATCCTCGGGCTGCTCTTCGCACGCAGGTAAGAACCCCATGTGTACTTGATGACCCTCGCCTCGCGTGGTCCAGCGAGCGAGCAGCACTCACCGCACGCGTCGAACTGCCGCGCTCTTTCCCAAAGATCGCCGGTTCGACGAGCTAAATCGCTTTTTCCGCAGCCAGCCTCGTTTTCGAAGTAATCCAATCCGCGTTTCGATGTCGAGGATCACCCCTCGGGAGGAATGATGCGACGGTCCTACTGGGTCAGCATTGCTGGAATCGTTTTCATGAGCAGTCGTCTTCTCGCGCAGACGGGGACGATCAGCGGCACAGTCACCTCTGCGGACGATGGGAAGCCGGTGCCGGGCGCCACCATCGTCGTCGCCGGGACGCAGACCGGCGCGCTCACAAAGGATGACGGCCGCTATACCGTGAGTGTGCAGCCAGGCACGTATACGGTCCACGCGCGCCGCATCGGCTTCTCACCGGATTCGGTGACGGGCGTTGTGGTCACCGAGAACGGCACGGCAACGGCGAGCTTCCAGCTGCAGGCGCGCGCCGCAATGCTCGCGCAAACGGTCGTCATCGGCTACGGAACGCAGACACGTGGAGAGGTCACGGGCTCCGTCGCCAGCGTGGGTACGGAGGAGTTCAATCAGGGACGCATTGTCACGCCGGAGGAGCTCATCGCGGCGAAGGTGCCCGGCGTGCAGGTGATCAACAACAACGAGCCGGGAGGCGGCGTCACCATTCGTGTGCGCGGAGGCACCTCGGTGAATGCGGCCAACGATCCGCTGTTCGTCATCGACGGCGTTCCGATCACGGTTGGCGGCGGCGTTTCCGACGGTCGCAATCCGCTCTCGTTTCTGAATCCGAACGACATCGCGAACATCACGATCCTGAAGGACGCATCCGCCACCGCGATCTATGGCTCGCGCGGCGCGAACGGCGTGGTGCTCGTGACGACGAAGACTGGCTCGGAAGGGTCGCAGGTGAGCTACACGGTCACGACTTCGGCATCCAACGTCGCACGCCAGACGCAGCTGATGTCGGCCTCGCAGTTTCGCCAGGCGATAGAGACGTACGCTCCGTCGAATCTCGACAGCATCGGGAACGCCAACACCGATTGGCAGAAGGCCATTCAGCGCTCGGCGTTCGGCCAGCAGCATGATCTCGCCTTCTCGGGCGGCAAGAACGACATGCGCTATCGGGTGGCGCTCGGATATCTCAGTCAGGCGGGCATCGTACGCGGCACCGACGCGCAGCGGGCTTCGCTCTCGGTCAACTACAACGATCACTTCCTCAGCGATCAGCTCGAGGTGCACACCAATCTGAAGGGCAGCCGCGGCCACGATCTCTTCACGCCGAACGGCGTGGTGGGAGCGGCAATCGCCTTCGCGCCAACTCAGCCGATCTTTTCATCGGGCGGTGGATTCACGCAGTACCACAACGTGCTTGGCGCGAACAACCCTGTGGCCGACATCTATCAGGTGAGTGATGGCGGCATCTCCTATCGCAGCGTAGGCGATGTCGAATTGAACTATCACGCGCCGTTCGTGCAGGGACTGACCGCAACGGTACGCGCGGGCTACGACTACGGGCGCGCGGAACGTACGACCTTCTCTCCGAGCTTTGCGCAGGGACAGCTCGAGACCAGCCAGGGCGGCACATTCACTCGCAACAATCCAAGCCAGATCAACACGCTGCTCGAGACGTTCGGCGAGTATAAGCACAGGTTCGAGAATCTCCGAAGCGACTTCACGTTCACGGGTGGCTACACCTACGAGAAGTTCAACTACGACTCGACGCGTGCCTTCGCCCAGGGATTGAGCACCGACCTGCTTGGCAATGGCGGCATCCCGGGGGCCACCACGCAGCAGAATACGCTGGACGAGCAGCAGGCGATTCTGATCTCCTTCTTCGGCCGCGCCAACTGGACGTACAAGGACAGATACACGCTGATGGGCAGCATTCGCCGAGACGGCTCGTCGCGCTTCGGCCCGTCGCATCAGTGGGGCGTGTTCCCCGCGGTTGCGTTCGCGTGGCGCCTGATCGACGAGCCGTTCATGCAGAACTTCCATGCGTTGTCCGATCTGAAGCTGCGCGCGTCGTGGGGTGTGAACGGCAACCAGTCCTTCCCCAACTACCTGTATCTCAGCACCTATCAGATCGGCGACAACCTCTCCCAGGCGCAGTTCGGGAACCAGCTCGTGACGACGATTCGTCCGACCGCGGTCGATCCGAACATTCGATGGGAAGAGACTCGGTCGACAGACGTCGGACTCGACTATGGCTTCGCGAAGAATCGCTTTACCGGTACGATCGACGCGTACACCAAGAAAACGACGAATCTGATTTTCAATATTCCGGTTCCGGCCGGAACGAATCTCTCCAATTTCGTGACGACGAACATCGGTGCCGTCCAGAATCGGGGAATCGAGCTTGGCTTCAACGCTCGTATCAAGGAGCCTCAGGGCAATGGGTTCCGCTGGGACGCGAGCATCAACGCGTCACACAATTCCAACAAGCTCCTGAGTCTCTACGGCAACGGGACGACACAGATCCCGCTCGGCGCCATTTCGGGGGGAGTCGGAAGCAAGATCCAGATTCTGCAGCCCGGACTTCCGCTCAACTCCTTCTTCGTTTACCAGCACAAGGCCGTGAATCCCGCGGGTGCGACCGCCGACCTGCCCGACACCGCTCTGTATGTGGACCAGAACGGCGACGGCATCATCAATCAGAGCGACTTGAGACCGTACAAGAGCCCATTCCCGAAGTGGATTTTCGGCCAGTCATCGCAGATGAGTTGGCACCACTTCGACGGGAGCTACACGATGCGCGCGCAGCTCGGCAACTACGTCTACAACAACGTCGAGGCAAACCTCGGGCACTACAGCGCGATCACGGGATCCACGCCGCCAGGGAATCTCTCCCCATCGGTCTTTCAGACGAACTTCATCAACCCACAGTATTTCTCCGACCTCTACGTGCAGAGCGCTTCGTTCCTGCGCATGGACAACATCACGCTCGGCTACACGTTCGACCGGTTCGGCTCGTTCAAGTCGCTCCGTATCTTCGGTACGGTGCAGAATGTGTTCACGATCACCGGATACAAGGGTGTCGACCCCGAGGCATCGAACATCGCCTTCGTGTCGAATTTCGGTATCGACAACAATCTCTACCCACGCTCGCGCACGTACCTGGTCGGCGCGGGATTCAACTTCTGAGCGCGCGCGCTTAACACATCCACTGACGAGACGGAAACCTCATGAACCGGACCTCTCGAATCATTTTCGGCGCGGCGTTCGTCTTGCTTGCTTCGGCAAGCTGCACGGATCTCACGACGCTGCCCAAGAGCACCATCGGAAGCTCGACCGCCTTCAGCGATACGGCCTCGTACAAGGCGTTCATCGCGAAGATCTACGGAGGGCTTCAGCTCACGGGTCAGCAAGGGCCTGCGGGATTGCCCGACCTGACCACTCCTGATGAAGGATTCTCGCAATACATTCGCCTGCTGTGGCAGATGCAGGAGCTGCCGACGGACGAGACCGCGATCGCCTGGAACGATCAGGGCGTGCAGGAGCTCAACACGCAGCTCTGGTCCTCGTCCAATCAGTTCCTGGTGTCGATGTATTACCGCGTCTTCTTCCAGGTCGCGCTGGTCAACGAGTTCCTTCGTCAGACCACCGACGCGCAGCTGGCCGCGCGCAATGTGAGCCCTGCGCTCACGGCGACGATCAAGCAGTACCGCGCCGAAGCGCGCTTCCTGCGCGCGCTCAGCTACTGGCACGGTATCGACCTGTTCGGAAACATTCCTCTCGTCAAGGAGGACTTTCCGCTCGGCACCACGCCTCCTACGCAGGCAACGCGCGGAGAGATTTACGATTACATCGTGTCCGAGCTACTTGCCATTCAATCGGATCTCCCGGCTGCGCATGCCGGCGAGTACGGTCGCGCGGATCAGGGTGCAGTCGCGATGCTGCTGGCGAAGCTCTATCTGAACGCGCAGGTCTATACGGGATCCGAGCACTATGCCGAGGTGATCACGGCGCTCGCCCCAGTGCTGGCGCCTTCGGTGTATACGCTCGACGCCAGCTACCAGCATCTGTTCCTTGCCGACAACAACACATCGCCTGAGCTCATCTTTGTGGTGCCGTTCGACGGCAAGCACACGCAATCGTATGGCGGCACCACGTTCCTTACGCACGCGGAAACCGGGAACGGCATCGCTCCGGCCGTCGTCGGCATCGATGGTGGCTGGTACGGCCTGCGCGTGCGCAAGGAAGTATCACTGCTGTACCCGAGCGTTCCTGGTCCCGACCACCGCGCCGACTACTTCTACACCGCGGGACAGGACATCTCGATGTCGAATCTCACCGACTTCGGGAAGGGCTATCTGACGTCGAAGTATCGCAACGTCAAGTCCGACGGGTCGCCTGGACAGATTCCCGGTTTCTCCGACGTCGATTATCCGATGTTCCGTCTCGGCGATGCTTATCTGATGTACGCCGAGGCCGTGCTGAGAGGCGGCGGCGGCACCCGTGCGCAGGCGCTACTTTATGTGAATGCCTTGCGCGAACGAGCCTACGGAAACGCGTCCGGGGATATCACGGACACCCAGCTCACGCTCCCGTTCCTCCGCGACGAGCGTTCTCGCGAGCTGCTGTGGGAAGGGCATCGGCGCACGGATCTCATACGCTTCGCCTCGTTCACCGAGGGCGGAGTCTGGCAGTGGAAGGGGAATGTGCTCGCGGGAACGGTGACGGAAACCTTCCGGAATCTGTATCCGCTGCCGGCTTCCGAGGTCATCGCAAACCATAACCTGACGCAGAATAGCGGCTATTAGCATTCGCCGACCGGCTGAAGCGCTCAGCTTCGGCCGGATCGGCGTTCTGGGCGCGCAAGCGCTGGGAGCATTTCCGTGACGACGTCCGTTTCATCGTCCTCGGGAGGGGAGCCACTCATCATCGTGGCTCCCCTCTCCGGCATTATCGTCCCGATCGAGCGTGTACCGGACCCTGCCTTTGCGCAGCGGCTCGTGGGCGACGGCGCCTCGATCGACCCCATGAGCGATCGCGTGCTCGCGCCGTGCGACGCTCGCGTGCTGCAGGTGCATCGCGCGCACCACGCGGTGACGCTCTCCGCCCGCGGCCTCGAGATCATCGTTCATGTCGGTCTCGACACGGTGATGCTCAACGGCGATGGCTTCAAGTCGTTCGTGAAGGCGGGAGACGACGTGCACACGGGCGACGTACTGCTCGGCTTCGACGCGGATCTCGTCGCGCGGCGCGCGCGGAGTCTGCTGACGCAGATCGTCGTTTCCAACGTCGAGAACATCGCTGCGATCGAAGTGCGCGAGGGACGTGTGACGGCGGGGCGTGATACGCTCATGCGCATCATGCTCGGCGAGCGCTCCGCAACGCCCGAAACGTCTTCGCAAGCCGAAGCGGTACGCTCGCGGCCCATCGTCATCACGGCCGCCGGCGGACTGC
>JAQBQC010000113.1 GCA_028287205.1 Gemmatimonadota bacterium | reverse complement strand
GGCGGGCTCGCGCTCGCGGTCGGGATCCTCGTGGACGACGCGACGGTCGCGATCGAGAACATCCATCGAAATGCGCAGCTGGGGAAGCCGTTGCTCGAGGCGATTCTCGATGGGGCCCAGCAGATCGCGGTCCCGACCTTCGTGTCGACGCTCTCGATCTGCGTCGTGTTCGTGCCGGTGTTCTTCCTCACGGGAGCGGCCGGGTCGCTCTTCGCGCCGCTGGCAATGGCGGTGATCTTCGCGATGATGGCGTCGTACGTCATCTCGCGAACGCTCGTGCCGACGCTGGTGCGATTCGCCATGGAGCGCGAGCATGGCAAGCCCCAGCCGAAGTGGCTCGAGCGCATCACACTCGGCTTCGAGCGGCGCTTCGACGCGTTCAAGGCGCGCTACGCCGAGCTGCTCGAAGGCGCGCTGGCGCATCGCCGCTCGGTGACGATCGGGTTCGCAGGGCTCGTCGTGTTCTCGGCACTGCTCCTCCCGACGATCGGGCAGGACTTCTTTCCCGTGGTCGATGCGGGGCAGATTCGGCTTCACATGCGGGCGCCGGCGGGAACGCGGCTGGAGCAGACGGAGCAGATCGTGGCCTCGGTGGAGCGGACCGCGCACGCGGTGCTCCCTCCGGGCGAGATCGAGACGATTCTCGACAACATCGGCATCGCCTCGGGCGGGACGAATCTCGCGTTCAGCGACAATCCGACGATCGGTACGTCCGACGCCGAGCTGCTCATGACGCTGTCGCCGGACCGCAAGATGGCGACGGCAGATGTGGTGGCGAAGCTGCGCAAGGATCTCCGCATGGAGTATCCGCAGGTCACCTTCTTCTTCCAGAACGCCGACATCGTCGGCCAGATTCTGAACTTCGGCCTCCCAGCGCCGATCGACATCCAGGTGATCGGCCAGAACAAGGCAGCGAACTTCGCGGCGGTCGGTGCGATCGCCTCGCGTGTGACGCGGGTGCGGGGCGCGGTGGATGTGCACGTGCACCAGGTCATGAACGCGCCGGATCTGCTCTTCAACGTCGACCGGCTGCGTGCACAGTCGATGGGACTGACGCAGCGCGATATCGCGAACGATCTGCTGGTGAGTGTGAGCTCGAGCGGTGTCGTGAGCCCCAATTTCTGGATCAACCCCGCGAACGGCGTGAACTATCCGCTCGCCGTGCAGACGCCGCAGTCGCAGCTCTCTACCATGGATGAGCTGCGCAGCACGCCGATCTCCTCGGATGCGGGGCCGGAGCTGCTCTCGAACATCGCGACGATGCAACGCGGCTCGCAGATGGCGGTAGTGAACCACTACAACGTGCAGCCGGTGTTCGATGTGTACGCAAACGTGCAGGGGCGCGACCTCGGTGGCGTCGCGCGCGACATCGACCGGATCGTCGCGGACATGAAGCCGAAGCTCGTGAAGGGAAGCTCGATCGTGGTGCGCGGTCAGGTGCAGAGCATGCGGTCGTCGTTCGTCGGACTCGGCGGCGGACTCGCCTTCGCGATCCTTCTGGTCTACCTGTTGATGGTGATCAACTTTCAGTCGTGGACCGATCCGCTGATCATCATCATGGCGCTTCCGCCGGCGCTCGCCGGCATCGCGTGGATGCTCTATCTCAGCCAGACGACACTCAGCGTGCCGTCGCTGATGGGCGCGATCATGGCGATGGGCGTGGCGACGGCGAACAGCGTGCTGATCGTGACCTTCGCGAACGACCAGCTGAAGCTCGGACGCACCGCGCTGCAGGCGGCGTACGATGCGGGAACGACGCGACTGCGGCCCGTGATCATGACGGCGATGGCGATGGTGATCGGCATGCTGCCGATGGCGCTGGGCATGGGTGAAGGCGGCGAGCAGAACGCGCCGCTCGGGCGCGCGGTGATCGGCGGCTTGATGGTGGCGACGTTCGCGACGCTGTTCTTCGTGCCTGTCGTGTATGCGATGATCCGCGGGCGCGTGCCCGCGACGGTTGAGCGGCACTCTCTGGAGGGCGGGACAATGGCTGGAGCACAAGCATGAGCGCGGGAGCTCGTCGGGCCGCGATTGCGGCCGCTGTGATCGTAGCGCTGGTGGTGGCGGGTGCGGTGCCGCGCGTGCGGCGCGCACAAGCACTCGACCTGAGCTCGCGAGAGGACAGTCTCGCCGGCGTGCGCGTGACGGTTGCGCTGGCGCATCGTGCGACGGCATCGGGCGATCTCGCGCTCACCGGAACGGTGCAGGCGCTGCACGAGACCAACGTGTACGCGCGCTCGAACGGCTACGTGCAGAAGTGGACGGCCGACATTGGCACGCGCGTAAGGTCGAACCAGGTGCTCGCTGTCGTCGAGACGCCGGATGTCGATCGGCAGTACGATCAGGCGCAGGCGGATCTGATGCGCGCGAAAACGACGGAGACGCTGGCGAAGCGGAATCTCGATCGGTGGCAGCGGCTGGAGCGCGACAGCGCGGTGTCGGCGCAGGAGCTCGACGAGCATCAGAGCGCGTACGATGATGCGGCGGCGAACGTGAACTCGGCGCGCGCGAACGTCGCGCGCTTTGCGTCGATCAAGGGGTACGCGAATGTCGCCGCGCCATTCGCCGGTGTCGTGACCGCGCGCAACGTGGATGTCGGCATGCTCGTGGCGCCGGCGACGGCGCCGGGTACTCGTGGGCTGTTCACGATCGCGCAGACGGACACCGTGCGCATCATGGTGAGCGTGCCGCAGGCACAGGTCGCGGCGATAAGGATCGGGCAGGGGGCCGACATCGTGCTTCCGGATGGCGGCCGCACGACGAAGGGCACGGTGATGCGCACGTCGAGCTCACTCGATGCTGCCGCGCGCACGATGACCGTGGAGGTCGACGTGCCCAACAAGGACGGTGCGCTTCTGCCGGGGATGTTCGGCGAGGTGCACTTTCACCTGGCAGGTGGAACGCCGCCGGTGCGTGTGCCGTCCGGCGCGCTGGTGTTCCGGCCTGAGGGAACGCAGGTCGCGATGGTCGGAGCTGATGATGTGGTGCACTACATCAAGGTCACGCTGGGCCGCGACTACGGATCCGACGTAGAAGTGCTCGCGGATGTTCCGGAAGGCGCACGGCTGATTCTCAATCCTTCGGATGATGTGGTGGAAGGATTGAAGGTGCACGTCATCGGCAACGTCGACAGCAAGGACAAGCCGCGGTAGCGCGGCGCTGCTCAGGCGAGCTTCATCTTCCTGAGCAGCGCCTGAAATCGTGGGTGCGGGCGCAGAGGGGCAAGCAGAAACGAGCCCTTGATGCCGTATGCCGCGCCCGCGAGTTCTTACACCGAGCGCTCGAGCAGGTCGAGCGCTCGCTCGTGCTCGCCGAGCCCGGTGTAGACGAACACCATCTGGTACGGCGAGATGTAGCTGTGACTCGCCTTTTCCTCGAGCTGCCGCAATATCCCGCGCGCCTTGTCGGCATGCCCCGTCAGCCCGTACGCCAGTCCGAGCTGCGCGACCCACTGCGTCGTTCCCGGCGAGATCGAGACGGCGCGCTCCAGCGATGCAATGCCCGCGTCGGTGTTCCCCTTCTTGATGAGCGCCCAGCCGAGTGTCGCGTGCGCACGATCGAGATCGGGCTCGAAGGCCAGCGCGCCTTCCGCGCCGACCGCAGCCTCGACGTAGCGACCCGCGCGAAGAAGCGTCGTCGCGACATCCAGCCGGTGCGCGAGCGGATCCATCTCCTGCGCGCGACGCAACAGCGCGATCGCCTCGTCGAAACGCTCCTGCGCCGAGCACAGGCGACCGTACAAGTCGTATGTGTCGGCGCTGCTCGGATTGAGCTCGAGCGCGCGCTTGAAACCCTGCTCGGCGCGTTCCCACTGGAAGTCACACATGTCGAGGTACGCGACGGTGCTGTGCGATTCCGCGAGATTCGCGTCGAGCTCGAGGGCAGTCGCCGCCGCCGCGCGCGCACGCGCAATCGCGGCGGCCGGTGGTACGGCGCCGATCTCCGCAATCTCCGTGTAGGCGATCGCCATGTTGGCGTACGCAAGCGCGTAGCTCGGATCGATCGCGATCGCACGCTCGAAATACGCAATCGCCTGCTCCATGCCATGTGTCGTGTACGTGACGTACCAATGCCGGCCCTGGAGATAAAGCTTGTACGCCTCGACGTTGCTCGTCGGTTCCTTCCGCAGGCGAGCGTGCTCGTCGACGGTGAGCTCGGCCTTCAACGCAGCCGCGATCTGCAGGGCGACATCGGTCTGGATCTCGAAGATGTCCGTGAGCTGCCGGTCGTAGGTGTCGGACCAGAGATACCGATCCGACTCCGCGTCGATGATCTGGGCGACGATGCGCACGCGGTCGCCGCTGCGTCGCACGCTGCCTTCGAGGATTGTGGTCGCTCCCAGCTTCCCCCCGATCTGCTTCAGGCTCTCGAGCGACTTCTTGAACGGCATGACCGAGGTGCGAGAGATCACCCTGAGCGCGCGCATCTTCGAGAGATGCGCGATCACGTCCTCGGTGATCCCGTCCGCGAAGTATTCGTTCTCGGGATCGGTGCTGAGATTCACGAAGGGCAGCACAGCGATAGCCGCGGGCTGTGGCCGCGCGGGCGCCGAGAGCGCCTCGGCGAAGGCAGCCACAGAGGCGAAGCGATCGGCGGGAGCCTTGGCGAGCGCCTGCACGAGCGCCTGATCGACGTTTGTAGGCACCGTGCCGCGGACACGCCGCACGGAAGGCACGGGGTCCACCAGGCGCTTGGCGAGCAACGCCTGCGCGTTGCGCGCAGTGTATGGCGGCTCGCCCGCGAGCATCTCGTAGAGCACGCAGGCCAGACTGTAGATATCGCTGCGGGCATCGACGTCGGACTCGCTGAGCGACTGCTCGGGACTCATGTATGCGGGCGTCCCGACCACGTAGCCCCGCTCCGTGATTCGATCGTCCGCCTCGCCGAGCACGAGTGCGATCCCGAAATCCGCAACCATGGCTTCACCTTCGTGAAGCATGATGTTCTCCGGCTTCACATCACGATGAATCACATCGTGCGTGTGTGCGTAGCCGAGCGCCGACGCGACTTGCCGGGCGATTGTGAGGGACTCGTCGATGGAGAGCTGCTTCTCGCGATCCATCCTGACTCGCAGCGATTCTCCCTTGATGTACGGCATGACGTAGAACAGGAAGCCACTCGCGTCGCCGGAATCGTAGAGCGGGAGGATGCGTGGATGGTTCAGGCTCGCGACTACGTCGACCTCTCGCAGGAATCGGTCGGGTCCGATCGTCGACGCGAGCTCGGAATGCAGAACCTTGACCGCCACGTGTCGATGGTGCTTTACGTCATCGGCGAGATACACGGTCGCCATCCCGCCGCGGCCGATCTCGCGCTCGATGCGATAGCGGCCAGCCAGCGCGCTCTCGAGACGGGCAAAGGTGTCTTCCACGTGCCACCGTTCCTGCGGATGAGGCGAGTCCTGTTGTGGGCTCACCGCTTCAGACAGGGAATTTAGCTCCTCCGCGCCCCTGGCGTGTGCACTCGCGGGGCTGGTTTCGTGGGCGGATTCCGGGGCCTTGTCTTCGCATCATGCGTGGCCTGCTTCGGGCGTGCTCGAGGCGCAAACGCTATGTTGAGGCGCGCATCGCGGCACGTCTTCGCACGTTTTGGAGGAAAGCAGTGACGGAATTCAAAGCTGATGAGGCACAGGGCGACTCCACTCTCACGCGGCGAGACTTTTTGCTGCGCAGTGGGCAGATCGGGTGGATGTTCTCGGTGCTCGGATCGCCGTTCGCCAGCCTGGCCGTTCCGGCGCGACGACAGTTCGCGGAGACAATGAGTGGGGTGCGTGGTCCGGCGACGGCGCTGCCCGCCAATCTGATCTCCGGTTTTCAATGGCGAATGCTCGGCCCATTTCGCGGAGGTCGAGTGGCCGCCGCCGTCGGAGTGCCCGGACGGGTGAACGAGTTCTACTTCGGCGCCGTGAACGGTGGAGTATGGAAGTCGATCGACGCCGGTCGCGTGTGGAACCCTGTC
This sequence comes from Gemmatimonadota bacterium, assembly GCA_028287205.1. Taxonomy (GTDB): domain Bacteria; phylum Gemmatimonadota; class Gemmatimonadetes; order Gemmatimonadales; family Gemmatimonadaceae; genus FEN-1250. The sequence continues at coordinate 4,461 of JAQBQC010000113.1, read as the reverse complement.
TTCGATTCGCAGCCGGTGGCGTCGATCGGGGCGATCGCGGTCGCGCCATCCGCGCCGGACATCGTGTACGTGGGCAGCGGCGAGTCCACGCTTCGCGATTCGGCCGGTTTCGGCAATGGCGTGTACAAGTCCACCAACGCGGGTAAGAGCTGGACACATCTGGGCCTCGATGGCACGCAGCACATCGGAAAGATCGCAGTGGATCCGCGCAATCCCGATGTCGTATTCGTGGCCGCGATCGGGCAGCTGTACGCCTCGAATGACGAGCGCGGTGTGTTCCGCTCGCGCGATGGCGGCAGGAGCTGGCAGAAGGTGCTCTTCAAGGGGCCCGACGTGGGTGCGGTCGAAGTGGTGATCGATCCGACGAATTCACAGGTCGTGTATGCGGGACTGTGGAACACGCGGCGTCCGCCGTGGTTCACCTACTCACCCACCAACGGACCTGGCGGCGGCATCTACAAGTCGATCGACGGCGGCAGCACATGGACGCAGCTCACGGCCGGCTTGCCGAAGGAGGGCATCGGCCGTACGGGGATTGCGATCGCGCCGAGCAATCCACGTCGGCTGTACGCCGTGGTGGATTGCCTTCTGGCAGAGAAGGCGCCGCCGGGCTCGATGAATTCGCCCGTCGCAGGCGGCACAATGGACAAGCCTGTGCCGAGGCAGGGAGGTTTTTTTCGATCCGACGATGCGGGTGCGACGTGGACGAGACTCTCGAGCGATCAGGCGCTGTGGGGACGCGGATGGTACTTCTGCAAGCTCGCGATCGATCCGAGGGATGCGGATAGCGTGTACGTGAGCAACGTGTCGGTGTCGCGCTCGACCGACGGCGGAAAGCACTGGGTCACGCTGCGCGGATCGCCGGGGGGTGATGACTACCATCAACTCTGGATCTCGCCCGAGGACAGCAACACGATGATCGTCGCGAGCGACCAGGGCGCGATCATCACGCGCAATGCGAAGGCGATCGACCCGAAGGCGGTGACGTGGAGCTCGTGGCTCAATCAGCCGACGGCGCAGCTGTATCACATCTCGGTCGACTACCGAACGCCGTACTGGGTGACGGGCGCACAGCAGGACTCGGGAGCCGTCGCGGTGCGCTCGCGCGGAAAGTTCGCCGAGATCTCGACGCGCGACTGGGAGCCGATCGGACCGGGCGGCGAGAGCGGCTACACGGCCGGTGATCCGCTGCATCCGGGAATCGTGTTCGGCGGAACGGGCGAACGCTGGAATCTCGAGACGAACGTGCAGCTTCGAGGCACCACGGCGCCGAAATCGGGAAGCAAGGAGCCCGATCGCGCGGACTGGACGCAGCCGCTGGTCTTTTCCAAGGCGGATCCGCGCGCGTTGTACTATGCAAGCCAGTTTCTGTACAAGAGCACCGACGGCGCCAAGAGCTGGACGAAAATCAGTGGAGATCTCACGCGCACCGATCCGGGCGTACCGCAAACGCTCGATGCGGAGGCGGCAGCGCACATCGACCGGAACGGCAAGCGCGGAGTCATCTACACGATTGCGCCGTCACCGCTGATGGTGCCGATGGTGTGGGTCGGCACGGATGATGGCTCGATCCTGCGCACGTCGGACGATGGGCGAACGTGGTCCAACGTGACGCCGGCGCCTGTGACGGCGTGGAGCCGGGTGACGATGCTCGAGGCGTCGCACAGCGATGTGAACGTCGCGTACGCGAGCATCGATCGGCATCAGCTTCAGGATTTCGATCCCTACATCTATCGTACGCGCGACATGGGAAGGAGCTGGCAGCCGATCACGAACGGGCTTCCGAAGGGCGCGTACGTGCACACGGTCAAGGAAGATCCGGCAATGCCGGGAACGCTGTTCGCCGGGACGGAGCGCGGCGCGTACATCTCGATCGACGACGGCGAGGAGTGGCAACCGCTGCAGCTCACTCTTCCGGTCACATCGGTGCGCGATTTCGTCGTCCACGAGAGCGACCTGATCGTCGGGACGCACGGGCGCGGGATCTGGGTGATCGATGACATCAGTCCGCTCCGCCAGCGCGGTGATGTACTCGCCGCTGCCGACGTGCACCTGTTCAAGCCGGGCACCGTGGTCGCCACCGCGCAGGAGGACGACAACGGCACGCCGCTGCAGAAGGACGAGCCGTACGTGGACAATCTGGTGGAGGGCACAGTCATCTATTATTGGCTGAAGAGCCCCGTGTCCGGGGTGGTGACGCTCGAGATCGTCGACGCCCGTGGGGCGGTGGTCGCGACGATTCCAGCCAAGCCCGGCCCGAGCGCGTCTCCTGGTGCCCCGGCGGACGGGATCAAGCGGATTTCGCCGTTGTGGGAAGCGCCGCCGCCGGGCCCGCTGCCGTCGAGCGCCGGAATGCATCGCGTGGTGTGGCCGACGATCGAGCCGGGGAGCTTCGATCCTTCGGCGTCGCCCGAGGATCAGCAGCCGCGCGTACGCACTGGCGTTTTCACGGCGCGCCTCGTGATCGGCGCGAAGCACTGGACGCAGGATTTCGAGGTTCTCCCTGGCGACCCGGGCAGGTAGCGCCCAGCCGGACGTGTCGGGTCACGGTACGGGCGGCGACCGACCCCGTCCGGCGCCCTCACGCTATTTAGTAACAGCAAGTCACTAATAAGGGCGCGGCGGGCAGCGGCGCACGCGCCCATGCGGTCCATTCTCGGGCGGAATGCCGCCGCGAACGGCGTGACATGCAGGCCACGGCGCGCGCATCCTTTCATCTTATTTATTAATAAAATGTGATTTAGTTATAAATAAACAAATCATTGTGCGCTGTTGACTTGAGCGCCCGTGTACCGCGTTCCTATATGCACCCCCAGAAGGACTGCTGTCGCAGCAACGGAGGAGTCTTCCCGACGGATCACGGGGAGAGCACCGGTGACGTTCGCTGAACGTCACGCGCCGCGTCCACTGGAGGCACAATGAGGTCGACGAAGCACATGTACGGCACAACGAAGCTCCTGGTCTGTACACTCGTCGCCAGCGCCGTCGCGGCCTCGCCCGCCGCCGCGATGACCACTGGCCACAGCGATTCGACCGCGATCACGAGCCGCACGACCACCCCCGCTCCCCGCAGCACCAACGACGCCTATCGCACCTACATCGCGTCGATCCAGAACGGCGAGCCCGCCGCCGCGGCGAACTATGCGATCAAACGGGTGAAGATGATTCCTGCGTTCGCGCGCAAGTACGGGCTCAGATGCTCCGCCTGTCACACCGTGTGGCCGGAGCTGAACAGCTTCGGGCAGCAGTTCCGCGACAACGGCTACCAGCTGCAGAACGAGCGCGACACCCCGATCTCGCAGAACAACGCGTATTTCCCGATGACGATCCGCGTCACGCCGCAATTTCACGTCGAGCGGGCCGCCAAGCAGCTCGTGGACGCGACGCCCGGCGATACCAAGAGCGGTCAGGTGGAGCGCACGCTCACATCACACGGCTTCGATCTCTCGGGCATCGACATCTGGACGGCTGGCACGCTCTGGAAGAACGTCTCCTTCGTGGTGCTCCTCTCCGGTGACAATCTCGGCTCCTTCGGATTCGAAGCGATGCACCTTCGCTTCGACAACCTGGGGAACAGCCCATGGCTGAACCTCAAGGTGGGCAAGTTCGAGCTCGACAACCTGATCTCCGAAAAGCGCTTTCTCTTCCTGTCGGACAACGGCGGCTCGTACCAGAGCTACCACTTCGTAGCACCGGGAAGCTCCGTCGACTTCGGCATCGGCGACAATCAGATCGGAGCAGAGCTCTCCGGACACTCGCTCAACAGCTATACACGCTACAGTGCCGCCGTCCTCACTTCGAGCGATGGAGATCCAAGCTCGTCGAACTTCAGCAGCTACGACGCGAACTTCAATCTGAGTCAGGCGTTCGACGCCGGGAAATTGGGAGTGGAGCGGGTTGGCCTGTACGCGTATCTCGGCGAGCGCCCCACCAGCTTCCAGACATCAGGTGGCGATCCCATTCCCGGCACCGGATCCAACCGAAAGATGTTCTATCGAGCCGGGGTTGCCGGCGACTTTTTTCTGCACAAGCTCGAGTTCCTGCCGTTCTATCTGCACGGCAATGACAATGCGTACCTCGCTTCGGGCACCCCCGTGAACACGCCGCTCGTCGACGGCGCGAGAGACGCCTCGTGGAACGGCGGCTTTCTGGAAACGCACTACTACATCAATCAGCAGTTCGTCCTCACGCAGCGCGTGGAGGCGATACGCATGTCGCAACAGGCGCTCAGCGACATCCCCAGCACGCTCGGCAACGTCGATGCGTACTCGTTCGGCACGCGCTGGTACCCGTTCATGTTCAGCCGTGCGGGACTCGCGGTGCATGGCGAGTACTCGCTGGTGAAGACCGTGAGTCCCGGGCAGCTCCCATCGGAAGGATCAACCGTGAACATCTGGACGAGCAGTCTGCTGTTCGCGCTCGACTTTGATTTCTGATCTCATCAGGAGGCGTGTCATGAGT
>JAQBQC010000171.1 GCA_028287205.1 Gemmatimonadota bacterium | reverse complement strand
ATCATCCAGATGGGCGTGATGATGTGCGTCTGGCGCGTGATAGACTCTGTGATACAACTCACCATACATTGCGGGACTAATATTCCCGTCGGACTCACCCGCATTCGCCGGCACTCGTCCCGCGACGAGCTCCGGCCTATTCTTTGGCCAAATTTAGCGAGCTCAGCACTCCTGAGGGTGATGATCCTTCGTTGCCCCGCTCGACACGTCGCGTGTCTGGCGGAGCGGGGATCCCGCGTGCTTTGCTGACATCGCTCGAGGAACATCTCGTGTCGCTGCCAGGGGTGACGCTGGCGCGCGTCGAGGTTCGCCCGACGGGTGAGATCGTGGGCATCCATCTCATGGTCGCGGCGGGCGTCGATACGAGCTCGCTCATCAGCACAGTCGGCGAGACGCTGCGCACGACATTCGATCTCAAGATCGCGCCCGAGCAGATCTTCGTCGCGCACGTGAACGCGCGATCAGGCTCGTCGCCCGCGCGCCCCGCCGACAGCGGGACGCCGTTCGAGCAGCGCCGCACGCCCGATCTCCTCACTGCGGACAGCGGGGACATTCCGCGCCCCCCGCGCCGCGTGTACTTCGAGGATCTCGAGGTGCGCCGCTCGCGCGTGTCGGGAATCACCTGTCGCGTGTCGCTCAGAAAGGGTGCTCTCGTGCTGAGTGGCGAGGTGACGGGTGCGTCATCCGAGCGGTCGCGCGCGGAGCTGGCCTCGCGCGCCACGCTGGCGGCGCTGGGAGCGGCGGATGTGGCTGCGCAGACGGCGGCGATCGAGCACGTGCTGCTCGTCGATTCGCTCGAGCGGCGCTACGTCGTCGTTGCGGTGGCTGCGCGCCGCGGACGCGAGATCGTGCCGCTCTCCGGAGTGTGCGAGGTGCGCGAGGATGTCGAGACGGCCGCGGTGCTCGCGACGCTGTCGGCCACGAACCGCTGGCTCGCGCAGTACTAGCTCGTTCGCGGGCGCGTTCTCGCGTGACATGAAACCGGAATAGCTCGAGCGCGTAGAATGATGGGCCGTGTCTGCATCCGGTCGACCCTCGCGGAGCTCGACATCAATGAGAGCGGGTTTTCATGCTGGTGTGACGATGGTGGTTGCGCTGTCTGGCGCCTCGCCGCCGGACATCGTGCGCGCCCAGGGCGCACAGCCGATCCCGATCGACTCCGCCAAAGCCGCATTCGCCCAGGCGCACGCACTCTGCTCGGCCGATCACGGAACGCTGTGGGGCGTGTCGCTGTGCGGGCCTATCATGCTCGTGGATGCGCGGAGCAGGTCGATCGTGGCCAGCGAGGCCGATGGGAAGGGAGTGCTTGCGGCGAAGGACGGCGCATACACCGGAGTCATGCCCTCCGATCAGAACATCGCGAATACCGCCGTCGAATGGTCGGGGCTGAAGTGGACGCAGATGCTCTGGCCGCTGCCGGATGACGAGCGACTCCGTTCGACGCTCGTGATGCACGAGCTCTTTCATAGAATTCAGAACAGGCTCGACCTCCCAGCGCAGCGCGACGGCGACAACGCGCATCTCGATGAGCTGAACGGCCGATACTACATGCAGCTCGAGTGGCGCGCGCTGGCGCGTGCGCTCGAGACGCACGGAGATGGCGAGCGTCGCGAGGCCGCGCGCGATGCGCTCGCCTTTCGCGCGGAGCGCTATCGGATCTATCCGCGGGCGGCGGCGCAAGAACATGCGCTCGAGCAGAACGAGGGGCTGGCCGAGTACACGGGCGTGCGGCTGGGGAATCCAACGGCCGAGCTCCGAACGAAGATGGCGCTGCGGGATCTGTCGACGCATGTGAGCGATGCGACGTTCGTGCGCTCGTTCGCGTACGCGACGGGGCCGGCCTACGGGCTCTTGCTCGATCGCTATGCGCGGGGATGGCGCGCGCAACTCGAGTCGGGCGATGGCCTTGACGCGATGCTCGGCCGCGCTCTCCACGTGACGGCGAAGCGAAGCGGCGCGCAGCTGGCCGCGCGCGCGGCGAAGTACGATGGTGGCGCGCTTCACGCGGCGGAGGCCGAGCGCGATGCGAAGCGGCAGCAACAGCTCGCGCTCAATCGCGGCAAGTTCGTGGAGGGCCCGGTACTGATGCTCACGTTCCGGCACATGAACGTGCAGTTCAATCCGCAGAATTTGCAGCCGCTGGGCGATGCGGGAACTGTCTATCCGACGATTCGCGTGACGGACGACTGGGGCGTGATCGAGGGGAAGAACGGCGCGCTCATGAAGCCGGATTGGAGCGCGCTGGTGGTGCCGGCGCCCGAGTCGCCGGTCGGGAGCAGCATCGCGGGCGACGGGTGGACGCTGGAGCTCAAGCCGGGATGGCGGATCGTTCCGGGCGAGCGGAGCGGAGATTATACTCTGGCGTCACCGCAGTGACCCTCCCCGCACCGCCACCACCATGAAGAATCTGTTCGAGCCGGAGCGCGCGAGGGAGCTGAAGCAGCGGATCGCGCAGCTCCGCCCCGAGAGCGAGCGCCAATGGGGCAAGATGACGCCCGCGCAGGCGCTGGCGCATTGCGCGCGAGCGATGGAGGTGGCGCTCGGAGATACCGCTCCGTCGCGAATACTCATTGGGCGCCTCATCGGTGGATTCGTGAAGAAGAGCGCGATTGGAAACGACGATCCGATCGGTCGGAACTCGCCGACGCTCAAGGAGTTCATTGTGCGCGATCACCCCGACATCGCGGCCGAGCGCGCGAGGTTGAGCACACTCATCGACCGTTTTGCGGCGGGCGGAGCCAAGGCGTGCACCACGCATCCACACAGCTTCTTCGGGCCGATGACACCGGATGAGTGGGCGATTCTGATGTACAAGCACGTCGACCACCATCTCCGGCAGTTCGGCGCGTAGCACGGGAGAGAGTAACTTTGTCTCGCGACGGCATCCCGCCTTCGTGTCTCCATTCACCAGCACGCTGACTCATGCGCATCGCCATCGGTTCCGATCACGCGGGCTTTCATCACAAGGCGCGCATCAAGGACATTCTCGCGCGCTGGGGCCACGACGTGACGGACTTCGGAACCAACTCCGATGAGTCAGTCGACTATCCGAAGTTCATCCGTCCCGTCGCGCTCGCGGTCGCGCTCGGCGAATACGAGCGCGGCATCGTACTCGGCGGATCGGGCAACGGCGAAGCGATCGTGGCGAATCGGGTTCCGGGCGTGCGGTGCACGCTGTGCTGGAACGTCGAGTCCGCGCGCTATGCGCGGTTGCACAACGATGCGAACGTGCTCTCGATCGGCGAGCGGCTGGTGCCGGCCGCAGATCTCGAGCCGATTCTCGAGGTGTGGCTCGAGACGCCGTTCGAAGGGGGGAGACACCAGCGGAGGATCGAGCAGATCGACGCGGTGTGATCGCTGGGATGCCTCAACACGACGATGGCTCGGTGTGAACTACGGCTTCGTAGTCGGCGCCTGCAATTGGCGCAGGTACTCCGCTTCATCGTAGTGACCGAGGGATCTGGAGATGAGCCCATCCGGACCGATGATCCATTCCTCGTACCCCTTGATGCGGACGCGATTGCCCGTCCCGCCGGGGCCCGTGTTCGCTCCGCTCAAGGTCCAGCGGTAGATGAAGCCGGATCCGTGACGCTCGATCGCATTCATCTCCACGATCAGGTCGGGAAAGGCTGTCATGAAGCTGCGCGCGGAGGCGGCGAGTGCGGTTCGCCCAACGGACGGCGCAGCGGAGTTGATGGTGAGCGATCCGTCCTCGGCAAAGAAGGAGGCGACTTGCGACGGATCCTGGCTGCACCAAGCCGCGGTGTACCGAGTCGCAAAATCGCGCATGCTGGCGGGGTCCATCGGCCTCCCTCGCGAGTAATTGGTCATGAAAACAAGCACCAGATCCGCCGATCTTCCAGGATCCGATCCAACGTTGACTATCGGCCCGCCCGCGCCAGCCGGAAATAGTTAGCCCTTGCGCTAACCATGCGCGCGGTGTTACTTAGCTTCATGGCTCAGTATTCAGCGCAGTTGACCGGGATCTTCGTCGCCCTTTCCGACCCCACGCGGCGCGCGGTGCTCGGACAGCTCGGCAAAGGTCCCACGAGTGTCACCGAGTTGGCCAAGCCGTTCGACATGGCCCTGCCGTCGTTCATGAAGCACATCCGCATGCTCGAAGGCAGTGGCCTGATACGCACGCGCAAGTCGGGGCGCGTGCGCACCTGCGCCCTCGAGAAGAAACCGTTCGCCGTGGCCGAGGCCTGGCTGTCTGCACAACGCGCCGGTTGGGAGCAGCACACGGACAGGCTCGAGCAATTCGTCCTCGCTACCTGAGACAAGAGAAAACAGAAATGACATCTCCGCTGAATCCGGATCTCGACCTGTCGATATCGCGGGTCATCAAGGGGCCCAGGTCGGCCGTATGGAGTGCGTGGACGGCCCGACAGAGCCTCGAGCAATGGTGGATTCCAGCTCCGGCGAAAT
>JAQBQC010000164.1 GCA_028287205.1 Gemmatimonadota bacterium | reverse complement strand
CTCGCGCCGCCATCTCCTCCACGGGGAGGCATCCCTCGAAGTAGGGCGCCTTGTCGAACTCGTGGCCCTGATACTTGTCGCCAGCAACGAGCGCATCGATGAACGACTCGTACTGCTCGCGCGACATGGGACAATTCAGATACGCGCCCTCTTCGCGCTCCGCATCCGTCTCTCCCTTGCCGTAGCGCGATGCCTTGAAGACGATGTCGTGATCGATGGAGTCGAAGGCGACCACCGGCGCGATCGCATCGTAGAACGACAGCGCGTCGACACCGAGCCGCGCGCGCAGCGAGGCTGCGAGCGCATCCGAGGTGAGGGGGCCCGTCGCGATCACCGCCGGCGAGGGAATGGTCGCGATCTCGCCGCGCTCGATCGTGATGCGCGGATGCGCCTCGAGCCTGCTCTGCACCGCGCTCGCGAACACCACGCGATCGACCGCGAGCGCAGTGCCGCCGGGCACGCGCGCCTCATCCGCCGCCCACAGGATGAGTGAGCCGAGCACACGCATCTCGGCCTTCAGCAGACCGTGCGCGTTCGAGGTGTCGGTGCTCTTGAAGGTGTTGCTGCACACGAGCTCCGCGAGCGACTCGGTCTGGTGCGCCGCGGTCTTCACGACCGGACGCATCTCGTGCACCACCACATCGTGCCCGCGCTCGGCCAGCTGCCACGCGGCTTCCGAGCCCGCGAGCCCGCCCCCTACTATTGTAACGCCTCTCCCTTCCACCTAACCCGCCGCGACTGCTGGCTCGAGCTCGGGCGCTGCGACCTCCCACTCATTGCCGCACTTCATGCACTTGCGGTAGTCGCCGCGCGCCTTCGTGGACTTCATCTCCGCGCCCATGAAGTGGCAGTCCGGACACTCCTCGAGAATCGGCTTGTTCCACGCGATGAAGTCGCAGTTCGGGTGGTTCGCGCAGCCATAGAACGCGCGGCCGCCGCGCTTCGAGCGAAGCTGGATGATGTCGCCGCCATCCTTCGGACACTTGATGCCCGTAGGCAGCGCGCGCGTGCCGCGGCACTTCGGAAATCCGCTGCAGCCCAGGAACTCGCCCGAGCGACCCTGACGAATCACCATGAACTTGCCGCACTCGTGACAGACCTCGGTGGTCATCACGGCGGGCTTGCGGTCGCGGCCGAGCGGGCGCGTGAACGTGCACTCGGGACGATTCACGCACGCGAGATACGGTCCGAAGATGCCGCCCTTCGCGACGAGCTTCCCGCCGTCCTTGGGGCAGCGCTCCGTCTCTAGCACCGAGAGATCGTGCGCCTGCGCGATGAGATTCTCCACATCCGCCGCATTCAGCGCGATGGAGAATGGATCCCAGAAGTCCTGCAGCACGCGCTGCCATCCCATGCTCCCCGCTTCGACCTTGTCCAGCTCCCCTTCCATTCCAGACGTGAACTCCACGTTGAAGATGTCGGGGAACTGCATGACCATGATCTTGGCGACGGTCTCGCCGAGCGGCGTTGGCGTGAACCGGCGCTGCTCGAGGAGCACGTAGTGCCGGTCCGCGAGCACGGAGATGATCGACGCATAGGTAGAAGGTCTACCTATGCCGAGCCGTTCGAGCTCCTTCACGAGGCTCGCCTCGCTGAATCGCGCGGGCGGCTCCGTGAAGTGCTGCTTCGGCACGATCTCCTTCACCGGAATCCGCTCGTTGAGCTCGACCTCGGGAAGCGCCTGCTCGTCCTCGAGCGCACGTCCATCGCCTTCCTCGTGTGCCTCGCGATACAGCGTGAGGAATCCCTCGAACTTCACGATGCTGCCCGTAGAGCGGAACAGATATGCGCGCGGCTCGCCGGCGGTCTTGCGACCTTCGTTCCCATCGATGAGAAAATCGACGGTGGTGGTGTCGAATACCGCCGGCGCCATCTGCGACGCCATGAAGCGCTTCCAGATCAGCTCATAGAGCTTGTACTGCTCGGGCGTCAGAAACTTCTTGACGTGCTCCGGCCGGCGCGTGGGATCCGTGGGACGCACGGCTTCGTGCGCGTCCTGCGTATTCGCCTGCCCTGCCTTGCCATAGAGCTGCGCGCCCTTCGCGAGAAACTGCGCGCCGAAGAGCGACGTCAGATAGTCGCGCGCCTGCTGCGCCGCGAGCTCGGAGATGCGCGTGGAATCCGTACGCATGTACGTGATGAGTCCCACGGCGCCCTCGGCGCCGAGCTCGACTCCTTCGTACAGCCCCTGCGCGACGCGCATCGTCTTCTTGCTGCCGAAGCTCAGCTTCTTCGCGCCTTCCTGCTGCAGCGTGCTGGTGGTGAACGGCGCCTGCGGATTCTTGCGGCGCTCGCGGCGACGCAGATCCGTGACCTGGAATGTCTCGCGCGACTTGACCGCGTTTACGATATCCAAAGTCTCGCGCTCGTTCGTCAGCTCAGTCTTCTTCCCATTCACCTGATGCAGACGCGCCGTGAAACGCTGACCGCTCTTCTCGAGAAGCGCCTCGATCGACCAATACTCGACCGGCTTGAACGCGCGAATCTCGCGCTCGCGCTCCACGATCAGTCGCAGCGCGACGGTCTGCACGCGGCCGGCCGAAAGTCCCTTGCGCACCGTCTTCCATAGTAGCGGGCTCGCCTTGTAGCCGACCAAACGATCGAGCACCCGGCGCGCCTGCTGCGCATGCACCTTCTTCTCGTCGATCACACCGGCGTTCGCGATCGCCTGGTGCACCGCGTCGCTCGTGATCTCGTGAAAGAGCACGCGCTGCGGCGCCGGCGTTC
>JAQBQC010000149.1 GCA_028287205.1 Gemmatimonadota bacterium | reverse complement strand
GTCGGGGCTGATCGCCTCCCAGCTCTGCCCCTCGTTCGTGGAGCGATGCACCACCTGCGAGCTGTGGTAGAGCACGTGCTCGTCGTGCGGCGAGACGCGGATCGGCGCGTTCCAGTTGAAACGGTAGCGAAGATCGCGCGGCGCCATGCCGATCTCGCTCTGCGGGTACACGAGGATGTTGCGGATCTCGCCAGTCGCGAGATTCACGCGCGTGATCTCGCCGCCGTAGCAGCCGGCGTAGAGGACGTTCGGATTGTGCGCGACGGCGGGATTCGCATCCTCGCAGCCGCCCACATCGCGCCAGCTCTCGGTGGGGCTCAGTCCTCCGGTGATGAGGCTGGGCACGGAGATGGTGGAGTTGTCCTGTTGGCCGCCGAAGATCCGGTAGGGAAATCCCGAGTCCACGGCCACGTAGTACATCTCCGCCGTCGGCTGATTGTTTACGGTGGACCATGTTCGGCCGTGGTTGAGCGACACCGTCGCGCCTCCATCATTGGCCTCGATCATGATGTCGGGATCCGTGGGATTGATCCACAGGTCGTGCCCATCACCGTGCGGCAGCCCCTTGATCTCCTCGAACGACCGGCCGCCGTCTTCCGAATGGAACGAGTCCACGTTCAGCACGTAGAGCGCGTTCTCGTTCTTCGGATCGGCGAAGACCGTCGTGTAGTACCAGCTGCGCTGGAAGAGACGGCGCCTCTGATTGGTTTCGAAGCGCTTCCAGCTGTGCCCCGCATCATCCGACCGGTACAGCCCCGCCACGCTCGGCTCGGCCTCCACCATCGCCCACACGCGATCGGGATTCGCGGGTGAGATCGCGATCCCGATCTTGCCGACGACGCCCGTGGGCAATCCACCGGAAACCTTCACCCAACTGTCTCCCGCATCCGTGCTCTTGTAAAGCCCGGACTCCGCGCTTCCGGAGACGATCGTCCAGGGCAATCGCTGTCCAGTCCACGCGGCCGCATAGAGCACGCGCGGGTTGGATGGATCCATGGCCAGATCGGTCACCCCCGTCTTCGCACTCACGTAGAGGATCTTCTGCCAGGTCGCACCGCCATCGCGCGAGCGGAAGACGCCGCGCTCTTCGCTCGGTGCGAAGGGATTGCCGATCACCGCCGCGTACAGCAGATCCGGATTGGTTGGATGCACACGGATTTTCGCGATCTGCCCCGCGTTGCGCAGCCCGCTCGATCGCCACGTGCGTCCGCCGTCCGTGGATTTGTACACGCCGAAGCCGATGCTCACGTTGGCGCGCAGCGTTCCCTGCCCCGTGCCCACGTACACGACGTTCGGGTCCGACGGCGCCACCGTGATCGCGCCGATCGAGCCCGTCTCGAACGCGCTGTCGGAGACGTTGCGCCAGCTGTTCCCCGCATCGTCGGTGAACCACACACCCCCCGCGCTTCCCATGAAAAAGCTGTGCGGGCTTCCGGGCACGCCGGTGACGGCGGTGGATCGCCCGCCGCGAGAGGGGCCGACCATGCGGTAGCGCAGTGCGCGGTACGCGGTCGTATCTACGTAGGGCGCCGCCTCGACCGGTGCGACGCGCGTTGGCTTCTGCGCGTGAGCAGCTCGAGGCACTGCGGCGGCGGCGGCGATCGCCAGCACGAAGCGGAGTAGTCGCTGAGAGTGACGAGGCATAGTGCGGCAGAGTTTGGCAGCACAATCGCCCTCGCGCTAGACACGCCAACCCCTTCGGCGTTGCGATGGTTTTGTAAAACGAGCGACGTATCGGAGCTACGTGCGAATACCGATGCACTCGATTTCAGCCCGCTTCAACGTGACCGGAGATATCGCGCTCGGCGTACGGAAAGTGAGCGCGCTTCATCGCCGTCCTCGCGCGGTGACGTGGACGACGTCCTGTCCGGCGCACATGGATCGCGACTGATTGCCCATGTCACCCCCCAGCTCGCGGATTTCATCACATTGCTCGTGCCCTGCCTCACGAGATCGATCTCGCGCCAACACGCGGTGGGCTGATATCCATCGTCGTCCTTCCTGCAGAGTCCCATCGCGTATTGCGGCTCCATGAACTTCATCACCTTCCAGCTCGAAGCATCTCTGGAAAGCTGGACGACGACATAGTCCACTCCGATGCTGCTGACCAAGCCGAGGAAGTAAGCGTCATCTCCCTCGATCGAGAGCAGATAGCGTAGCTGGACGTCGTACAGCGGCGTCTCCGCACCGTAGCTCGTATACGTGAGCTTCTTCGGCATCGCCGCGATCGCCGCGCACCAGTCCACTCCTGATCTCGCCGATGCGTTCTTGCAAATCGGCGTGCTCGCCTGCTCGCAGAGGGTGGGCGTGGGCGTCACCGGGAGTCCGAGCGCGGCACCCGCCTGCTCCAGCTGCTGCTTGGCGCTGTACATCACGCTCATGTAGCTGTCCCCTTTGATGACCACCTTTGGAACGACCGTACCCGCAGCGATGAACGCCTTCGCGAGCTCCTGCTTTGTCTGCAGACGGAGATGTTCATCGGAGGCGATCCCCTGCAGCGGAAACACGAAGCGCGTGGTGGCGTAGGAGGTGAGATGCAGGTCCTGATAGGCGTGGGGACTCGCGCCCGAGCGAAGCAGCATCTTTGCCGCGTCGACGTTCCCTGCGCGCACGGCCTCGTTCAACATCGACTCGTGCTCGTAGTAGTCGGCGGCGACTCGCAAATTCGGATTCAGTCCGGCCGCGATCGCCGATTGCAGCCATGCGACCGCGCCCGACGAGTCGATCGCATTCGCGAAGAACTGTCTGGCAACGGAGGTCTTTTCGCCCGGCGCGATCTGTCGCAGCGAGGCCTCGATGACCGATGGCCTCACCTTCGAGAAATCCAGCGTCCGCAACACCTGCATGTCGGCCGCGACGAGTGCGTCGCGAATCTTCGCCGGCTCGATTCTCAGATCGTTGATCGATGTCTGGATCTGCTTCGTGCGTTCGTTCGTCTCCTTCGTTTCGGCATGAATGGCGGTGAGCTCCTGCTGAATGTTTTGCAGGAGAAAGTGCGCATTCGTCAGATCGAGCTTCGCGATCGCATCGCCCACCGGACCCTCGATCGCCGCGTTCGCCTTTTCTGCGGTCGCGCGGTTGCCGATTTTCTGGATCATCAAATCCTTGATCCCATCGAGGCGATCCGCGAGCTCCGCGATCTGTCGCTGCGTTTGTGCCTGCCCCTTCGCCTGGCTCGCGCTCAGTTCCAGTGACAGGTTCTTGAGCAGCTCACCCTGGCGCCGCTGGCCGATGTTCTCGCTCACGCTGTTCAGATTCCTGA
>JAQBQC010000136.1 GCA_028287205.1 Gemmatimonadota bacterium | reverse complement strand
CGCCAGTAAATACGATCCGTCCCTCGCATGCCAAAGTGGTCATCCAGGAATCTCCTTCCCGCTTCAGCCGGACCGTCAACACACGGCCGGATCGCGTGGTGAGCGACGTTTCGTCGCCGCTCTCCTTCCAACGCGCCAGGAGGATGGCCGACGCGATCGCTCCCGACCCGCACGCCAGCGTTTCACCTTCCACGCCGCGCTCGAATGTGCGGATCGACCAGCTGCCGTCTCGAACCGAGACGAAGTTCACATTGGCGCCTCCGGGCCGAAAACCGGCGTGCCGGAGCTCGCGGCCGCGCTCGTCCACAGGCACCGATTCTACGCTGTCGCAGCGCACGACCAGGTGCGGGACGCCGGGCAGCGCGAAGCCGATCCGATGCTCCCCCGGACCTGGCCTCAGCTCCGGGATCTCGAGCGAGCACTCGCTCACGGCGGGCAGATCGATCTCGGGACCCGACGCACCCATGCGTGCCGGCACCAGCCCGCTGTCGGTCTCGAGCATGACCTCGCCCTGCTTCGAGATCCCCAGCTCTCGCGCGAGCCTGGTGATGCACAGCGTGGCGTTGCCGCAGAAGGCGCCGCGGGAGCCATCGCTGTTGTAGTAGCGTATGGCCAACGCGGCCCCAGCACGCCCCGCCTCTGCCAGGAAGACGACGCCATCTGCTCCCACGCCTGTGCCGTGCGCGCAGAGCGTCTGGATGGCGTCTGGCCGCTCCCACGCCCCATTCGATTCGGCATCACGGGAATCGAAGACGACGAAGTCGTTGCCCGAGCCCGACATCTTCCAAAACCGGCGCCCCACCGTCAGATCTTCCCGGTGAGCGTCCGCCAGCGCAGCCGCCATACCATCCAGATCGCCTCGAAGACGATCTTCCGCGACATCTTGCTCTGCCCCTCGGTTCGGTCGTGGAAGACGATCGGAATCTCGACGATCCTGAAGTGCTTTCTCCAGGCAAGGTAGCTGACCTCGATCTGGAAGCCGTAACCGTTCGACCGCACCGAGTCGAGATCGATTGCCTGCAGCACGGACCTGCGAAAGCACTTGAAGCCGCCCGTGGAATCGTCGAGTGGCAAACCAGTTACCCATCGGGCATACAGGTTCGCGGCATAGCTCAGCATGAGCCGCCTGATGGGCCAGTTCACGACCGTCACCTTCCCGCGATTGTAGCGCGAGCCCAGAACGAGATCGGCGTTCTGGATGGCGGCGAGAAATGTCGGCAAGTGGGCCGGGTCGTGCGAGAAGTCCGCATCCATCTCGAAGATGTAGGCGTAGTCGCGTTCCAGCGCCCAGTGGAAGCCCGCGCAGTAGGCGGTGCCGAGTCCGAGCTTTTGAGCGCGGTGCACCACGTGGACGCGCGGTTCGCGCGCCGCAATCTGGTCGGCGAGCTCCCCCGTCCCGTCCGGCGATCCATCGTCGACGATCAGCACCTCGAGCCGCGGATCCTGCTCGAGAATCCGGTTGAGAAGCGTCGCAATGTTGTCGCGTTCGTTGTACGTGGGGACGATGACAAGTGCCCGTTCAGCCACGGCGCCTCCGGTCGCCCACGACTCCCGCCGCGATGGCGACGATCGAGAACGCGAGGGCGAGCAGCGTCAGACTCTTGCCGCGCTTGTAGGCTGGGCTCGAGAACGTCAGATCCACGTGTGTCGCCCCGGCGGGCAACACGACGCCAACGAGCGAGTAATCCGTGCGAACCACCGGCGCCGGCTTTCCGTCCGCGGTGGCCGACCACCCGGGATAGTAGTTCTCCGAAACGACGAGCGCGGATCCGGCCGGCGCCGGCTTCGCGAGCTGCAGCACGATGTGCCCTGGCGCGTACGAAACCGTGTGCACGCCAATGCCCGTTGGTGCGGGCATTGCCGAGATCTGGGGGCCGAGCACGGGCGCCGCGCTGTCGACGAGGGCGACGCGCGTGGCGTCGAAGCGCGGATCGATTACCGTCGCGAGCACAGGCGCGTCGCCCGCCTTGACGATCACCGGCGCGACCCACGCGAACGCATTGTCGCCGGGAAGCTGGTACAGATACTCGGTGGACCCTGCCGCGTTCTTCACGGGACCAGCCAGTCTCTTCGCGCCCGGGAGTGGAACCGAATCAGCATCGGTCAAGAGATAGCGCACGTTGAGCAGATGCCAGAGCTGCGGCTCGATGAGTTGGCGACCTTCGATCAGATCGTTGTAGCGGCCGAGCGAGTTGCCGTGGTACCCGACGACCTGTCGGATGCCGTGCGCCATCAGTCCGTTCGACTGGGTCGAGAGATAGGGATCGCGCTGCGCATCGCCTTCGGGCGAGAGCTGCAGCGCGAGCACCCTCCCCGGCTCCTTGGCGGATTTCAGGGAGTCGATGATCGCATCGCTCGCGAACAGCTGCGAGGCCGGTGCCGAAAACTGCCAGTACAGCCGCTCGATGCTCCAGAGATCGAGCGCGGTGACGGCGGTTAGCGCCCACGCTGCCTGTGTCGCGCGCAGCTTGTTGGCGAGCAGTGCGAACAGCACCGCGAGTGTCACCGCCGCCGCGAGAAACGAGCGCAGCGAGCCCAGGACCACGGCACTCGCATTGTCCGGTACCCTGTCGATGAACTGTGGGAGGGCCACCGCGGTCGCCATGGAAGTGAGCCCGCCCGATACTCCAAGCAGAAGCATCACGCCCGCAGCCACCGCCCATCCGATGAGGTAGCGGCGCGAGAACTCTCGTGCGAGCACGCGCTCGAGGCCGAGCGCCGCGAACACCGCAATCGCGAGCGCGACCACATAGATGATGGTGCTGGGCGCGCGGAAGAACTTCGTGCCGGGAACGATCGCATAGATGAGATGAAAGAACGGCGTCGAGTTGCCGAGCGCCCAGAGCAGCGCCACGATCATCGTGCCGAGCCAGAAGCGCGCGAACGCCCGGCGTCGCGTCGCACGCACCGCACCGAAGCCGAGCACGGCGAGAATGAGAACGGACACGCCGAGATACTCGCTGTGCAGATGAATGCCGTTGCGGCCCCAGTACGCGGTGAGGATGCCGCTGAACTGCGGCACGTACGTGTTGATGAGCTCCTCGAGCGGAAACGAATACGTGGTGGCATAGTCGTACCCCTTCCCGCCGGCACGCGGCGACCACGGCACGTACTGCATCACCGGCAGGTACTGCACCGCCCCCATGAGCATTCCTACGCCCACTCCCGCTGCGGAGAGGCCCAGCCGAGCAAGCGCCGTGTTGCGTGGCAGCCTGACTCCGCTATCGCCGCCCGAGAATGCGAGAAAGAGCGCGAAGGCGCCGGAGAGCAGCAGCTGATATTGAAGCAGCTGCGGATGTGGGCTCAGCACCGCGAGACCCGTTGCCAGCGCGAACACGCCGAAGGCCCACAGCCGCCCGTCGCGAATGCCGCGCACGAGCATCCAGAGCGCGAGCGGCGTGAGCGCGCTGACGAAAAGCTTTCCATCGTGGCCGGGAGACACGTACGAGGCGATCGGGCCGCCCATCATGTAGGCGAGTCCACCGAGCAGCGCGGGATAGAATCCGAGCCCCCACGCGCGCAGAAAGTAGTACGTGAAGAGACCGGCGAGAAAAATGTGCACCATGAAGCCGACCGTCATCGCGACATCGGTGGGCATGATCATGCGCAGCAGAAACGTCGGATAGAAAATGTCGCCGTGCATCGCCGCGACGTAGGGAAGCCCGCCGTAGATGTACGGGTTCCATAGCGGGAACGAGCCCGTGGTGCGCAGCGTCTGCGCGGCAAATTCACGGAATGCGTAGCCGGCGAGATACTGATCGCTGTGGATGTTGATCAGGAATCTGCCGGCGAGCGCGGGCGCGCCGAGCAGCAGCGTCGCGAGCGCATACACGACTGCGCTCCAGAGGCCGGCGAGGCGAGGCGCGCCGATGTCGGCTGCGGGTTCAGCGCGTGGGGCTGTGTTCTTCTTCATGTATGGACAGCCGGCGGCGCCGGACGAAGGCCAAAAAAATGAGCGGCGGAATCACTTCGAGTGCGGTGAGCCACAGACGCGATGCAACCGCCAGCAGATACGCCGGTCCGATCGCGAATCCCGCCCGCTGCAGCGCGAATCCCATCGCGCCCTCGCGCGCACCGACGCCAGCCGGCGAAAATATCGCGAGGAAGCCGAGCAGGTACGAGCCTGCGAAAACTGCCACGTAGTTCCGAAGCGCGCCAGGCGCGCTGCCGAGCACGCCCACGGTGAAGAGCCAGAACGCGACACCGTACATGAGCCACGCGACGGCCGTGAGCGCACCGGCGAGCAGCAGCACGCGGTGCGCGAGCGGGCGCAGCACGATCTCGCGCTTGAACAGCTTCCCCGCCAGCACGCCGAGTCTCGGGAGCGCCGATGGCGAGGCGATGACCGCAACGGCGATCACCGCGATCGCGATCACGAGAGCGGCCGGAAGTCTGAGCAGCGACGCGCCCGCAACGAATGCGACCGCGAAGCCGACGAGCGTGTTCACGAGCGTCACGAGCACCGATGCTGTCGCCCCCTCCGCCGCAGACACGCCGTATTCGCGGGACATCACGGCGAGAGCGGTAATCGACCAGACCTTCCCCGGGAGATACTTCCCGAGATTCGAGATCGTCCAGATGCGCGCGGCGTCCATGAACGGCAGGTCGTGCTGCCATCCGCGCAGAATCACGCGCCACGTCTCGATGAGAACCGCGTACGTGGCGAGCACCACGATGCCCGACGCCGCGAGCGCGAGCCAGTTCGGGCGCGCCTGGTCGAGCGCGAGCTTCACTGCGCCCCACTGCTGCACGATCTTGCGCGCGACGAGCACGATCACGACCGCCGCGAGTGCGACCTGCACCAGGCGCAGCAGCGTACGGCGCGATGGCGCCGTCACCGACGTGTCGTGCACACCTCCGGAATCAGCGATCGTCGCCGTCCCGCCTCGGCAGCGACGCGCCGATCTGTCGTCGCAGCTCGCGCATCTCGGCACGTTGTCCGGCGATCATCTCGCCAACGAGCCCGCCAACCAGGAACACGCTCCCCGTGATGACGCAGATCTCGACGAGGTTGAGCAGCGGCCGGAAGCCGATGCCCCAGAAGACGCGCATCACGAGCGCGAAAATACCGGCGAGCACGCCGAGCAGGAACAGCGCGAACCCGGTCATGCCGAAGAGGAGCAGCGGCTTGCGACCGAAGCGCAGCTCGAACCACACCGAGAGCATGTCGAGCACGCCGATGGGAATGCGGCCGATACCGAACTTCGAGACTCCCGCGTTGCGCGGATACAGCGGCACCGGGATCTCGGTGACCGTGAATCCACTCTCTGCCGCGATGACGATCATGTAACGGTGCCAGTCGGGGCGCACCGGGAGCGCGTCCATCACCTCACGGCGATACGCTTTCACGGAGTTGAGATCGCGCACGGGGATCTCGAAGAGCGAGCGACTCAACCCGTTGTAGATGCGCGAGACGAATGCCTTCTCGTAGACGCCCTGCTTGAAGCCCGTCACCATGTCCGACTCGCCGGCGAGGATCGGCGCCACGAGACGGGGGATGTCCTCCGGCTTGTACTGCAGGTCCGCCGGATAGAACACGAGCACGCGGCCGCGGGCGGCGAGATATCCGGTACGGAGCGCGTCCGCAATGCCGCGCTGGCGCCTGTGGTGCGCCACGCGCAGGAACGGGTAGCGCTTCTGCAGCTCCGCGAGCACCCGAGACGTGTTGTCGGTGGAGCCGTCGTCGATGACCACGACCTCGTACGCGACAGTGCTGTTCGCGAACGCCTCCGCGGCCTGCTCCATGAAGAGCGGCAGATTCTCGGCCTCGTCCTTTGCCGGCACGAGCACCGAGACGTCGATCGCGGCGTGTTGAGAGGCCGCGGCGACGAGCGTCATACTCGCTTGCGCATCCGGGC
>JAQBQC010000095.1 GCA_028287205.1 Gemmatimonadota bacterium | reverse complement strand
CTCATCCTGCGCCTGGCGCGTGATCCCCGCCTTCTTCGCCGTGTACTCGGCGTGTCCGCCCATGTGGACGTCGCAGAAGGAGCACCAGAGTCCATCCTTGATGAGTCCATCGGCCAGCGTCTGATCGCCGAACTTCACGCCGCCACGAAGTCCGTACGCGTAGAACGGCGCGTTGGACATCGACTCCATCCCGCCGGCGACGACTGCGCTCACGTCGCCCGCGCGGATCGACTGCGCCGCGAGCCTCACGGCCCGGAGCCCCGATCCGCACACCATGTTCACGGTGAGCGCCGGCACGGTGCCCGGAATGCCCGCGGCGATCGCTGCCTGGCGCGCCGGAGCCTGGCCCACCCCGCCCTGCAGCACGTTGCCGAGCACCACATCCTCGATGTCGGCGGAGTCGATGCCCGCGCGCTCGATCGCGGCGCGGATCGCGATCGCGCCCAATTCCGGAGCCTTGAGCGGCGCGAGCCCGCCAAGAAAGCGGCCGACAGGCGTACGAGCAGCCGAAACGATTACCGGGGTGCGGTCCGAGCCTTCCATTCAAAGATCCACGAGCTGGTGAAGCGCGCCGGCGGAAGCCGGCCGCCCCGAAAGCTATAGCCCGTTCTCGAGCGGTTGTAGTGCGCCGGCAGGATGTAAGGCGCGTGTCGCGATCTCCGCCTTGAGACGCTCGATGAGCGCATCAACGGATATGGTCTCCTGTTTCTTCTCGGATCCGCGGAATCGGAGCGCGACCATCCCTGCCTCGGCCTCGCGTTTCCCGATGATCGCCATGTACGGCACCTTCATCTTCGACGCCGTCTTGATCCGCTCGCGGTAGTCCTCGCGATTCTCGGCGTCGTAGCCCACGCGAATGCCGGCATCCGCGAGCTTGTGCGCCAGCTCCGCCGCCGCCGGCCCCACGTCGGGCGTGATCGGGATGACCGCGATCTGCTGCGGTGCGAGCCAGAGCGGAAACGCACCGGCGTAGTGCTCGATGAGACCACCGACGAAGCGCTCCATCGAGCCGACGAGCACGCGATGCAACATCACCGGCCGATGCGCGGCGTTGTCGGCACCGATGTACTCGAGCTGGAACCGCTCGGGAAGATTGAAGTCGAGCTGCACGGTCGGTCCCTGCCACTTTCGTCCGATCGCATCGATGAGCTTGAAGTCGAGCTTCGGTCCATAGAACGCGCCGCCGCCTTCATCGATCGTGAACGCCTGGCCGCGCGCGGTCAGCACATCGGAGAGCGTCTTGACCGCGCGGTCCCACATCTCGGGCGTTCCGAGCCCGTTCTCCGGACGCGTCGCGAGCTCGATCGTGTACGGATATCCGAACACCGCGAGCATCTCGTGCACGAGGTCGAGCAGCCGCTCGATCTCGACCGGCACCTGCTCCGGCGTGCAGAACACATGCGCGTCATCCTGCGTGAAGCCGCGCACGCGCAGCATCCCGTGCAGCACCCCGCTCCGCTCGTAGCGGTATACCGTTCCGAACTCGGCGTAGCGAATCGGCAGATCGCGATACGAGCGCTGGCGCGACTGATAGATGACGATGTGCCCCGGACAGTTCATCGGCTTGGGGCGATAGAACTGTCCCTCGACCTCGATCGGGCCGAACATGTTCTCCTTGAACGTCTGGAGATGCCCGGAGATCTCGAACAGCTTCTCGTTCACGATGTGCGGCGAGTAGACGAGGTCGTAGCCGTGCCGAAGAATGAGCTCGCGCTCGAAGTCCTCGATCTCGCGCCGTATCACACCGCCATTCGGATGCCAGAGGATGAGCCCCGCACCCACGCGTGGATCGGTGGAGAAGAGATCGAGCTCGCGGCCGAGCGTGCGGTGATCGCGCCGCTTGGCCTCCTCGATGCGATGCAGGTAGGCGGCGAGATCTTCCTTGTTCCACCACGCAGTGCCGTAGATGCGCTGCAGCATCTGCCGATGCTCATCGCCGCGCCAGTATGCGCCCGCCGTGTGCAGCAGCTTGAAGTGCTTGATGCGCGACGTGTCGGGTACGTGCGGACCGCGGCAGAGATCGATGAACGGCCCATCCGTGTAGGTGGAGATGACCTCGTCTTCTCCGAGCTCGGACAGGCGCTCCAGCTTGAGCGGATCGTCGATGAACTTCTGCTGCGCGCCCCTGCGGTCCACCTCTTCGCGCACGAACGGAAATTTCTCGTTCGCGGCCCGGCGCATCTCTTCCTCGATCTTCGCGAGATCGTCCGGCGTGAACGGCTCGGCGACCTGGAAGTCGTAGTAGAAGCCATCCTCGATGGCGGGGCCGAAGCCGATCGCGGCTTTCGGATGCAGCCGGCGCACCGCCGTCGCCAACAGATGCGCCGCGGAATGACGAAGCACGTCGAGCGAGCGCTCGTCCTTTTCCGTGAGCACGCGAAAGGCCCCACTCTCGCGGAGCGGCGTCACGAGATCCTGCACCGCGCCATTGATCTCGACGGCGACGGCTGCGCGCAGCAACCCGGCGCCAATGGATGCGACGACATCCCGCGGCAGCGTACCGTACGCTACCATGCGAGTGGAGCCATCGGGAAGCGTGAGCGTAAGCTCTTCGGAAGGGCGATCGATCATGCGTATTTTGCGGGTCCCTCGGAGGTGGCGCGTGGCGCTAAACTGCGTCGGTGCATGGCCTTCTTCTTGCACCCGCACACGCCTCGGCTACTGCCAAGTTATCCTTACGTTCGACCCTCCGCCACAGGTCTGGTTATGAAGCGGATTCGCTTGCACGATGATGAACCCTCTGTTGGCAGCATCGCTGCTGGTGTCACACTCGGAGCACTCGCAGGATTCGTCGTCGGCGTCGTCGTCGCGCAACGCGTCGGCGGACTGTCCGGCATCAGCTCGCGCATTCGCGAGGGTCTCGACTCGCTGATCCATCGCGGCCGGGACGAGATCGAGTCGCTCGCAGGCGCCGAGGAAGAAGAAGAGGAGTACGAAGACGAGTACCACGAGGGCGCCGAGGCAGACGAGCGCGCGCTCGATGGCGATTCCGCGCTCGAGGAGCGCGTGCTTCGCGCGTTCCGCCGCGACGCGATCCTGAGCGAGCGTGCGATCGACATCGGCGCGATCGGCGAAGGAATCATCGAGCTCTCTGGATGGGTGGAGACGCGCGAGGAATCCGAGCATGCGATGGCCGTCACGCGCACGGTGCCGGGAATCGTCACGGTCG
>JAQBQC010000080.1 GCA_028287205.1 Gemmatimonadota bacterium | reverse complement strand
CCGGCAGCGCACTCCATGCTCGACCAAAAGGAGTTCACGTATGGCTTCGATCTGGAAGGGCTCACTCTCGTTCGGCCTCGTAAGCATTCCCGTCGAAGTGCGCACCGCGATTCAGGGCGATCACATCAGCTTCCGCATGCTCCACGAGGAAGACCTCGCACCAATCAAGTACGAGCGCGTCTCCGCTTCAACAGGCGATCCGGTTCCGTGGGGCGAGATCGTCAAGGGCTACGAATACGACAAGGGAAAGTTCGTCATCATCACCGACGAAGACTTCAAGGCCGCCGCAGTGGAATCATCGAAAACGCTCGAGATCGTCGACTTCGTGAAAGAGGAGGAGATCGATCCGCGCTATTTCGAGACGCCCTACTTTCTCGTTCCCTCCAAGGGCGGCGAAAAAGCATACGCGCTCCTGCGCGAAGCCATCCGCAAAACCGGATCGGTAGGCATCGGCAAGATCATCATGCGACAGAAGCAGCACCTCGCCGGCATCAAGGTTGTCGGCGATGCGCTCGTCCTCGAGATCATGCGCTTCGCCAATGAGCTGATCGACACGACGACGCTTCACCTGCCCGACGCCAGCCTCGTTCGCCCACAGGAGCTGCAGATGGCCGAGCAGCTCGTGACCAGTCTCGCCGAGCCGTTCGATCCGACGAAGTACACCGACGAGTACCGTGCGAACCTCATGCGCGTGATCCACGCGAAGATGAAGGGGAAGAAGGCCAACCTGAAGCCCGAGCCGGAAGCCGAGCGCGATACGCAGGTCATCGATCTCATGACACGCCTTCGCGAAAGCCTCGATCAGGGGAAGAAGCGCGGCTCCGTACGCGCGACCTCCAACTCCGCCGCCGCGCGTGAACGGAAGCCATCCCGCACCAAGGCGACCAAAACCGCCAAGCGCGCCCGGCGGAAAACCGCATAGCGGCCACGCGAGATGGCCCCGCGCGCAAAGCCAGCGGTTCGGCGCCAGCTCGCCGAGTACCGTCACAAGCGCGACTTCTCGAAAACCGGAGAGCCTTCCGGTAACGAGGAGCGCGCGAAGCCTCGCAAGAAGCTGGTCTTCGTCATCCAGAAACACGCCGCGAGTCATCTGCACTTCGACTTCCGGATCGAGCTCGATGGCGTGATGAAGAGCTGGGCCGTTCCCAAGGGCCCGAGCTACGATCCCGCCGTCAAGCGCCTCGCCATGCAGGTCGAGGATCATCCGATCGACTACAACACCTTCGAGGGAACGATCCCGCAGGGTGAGTATGGCGGCGGCACGGTCATGCTCTGGGACCGCGGCACCTATACCTCCGCCGTGAACGAGGAGGATCCGATCCCCGAGCTGCGACGCGGCTACGCAAAGGGAGATCTCAAGATCATCCTCCACGGCGAGCGGATGCACGGCTCGTGGGTGCTCGTGCGCACGAAACGCGGCCCGGAAGACAAGCCGCAGTGGCTCCTCATCAAGCATCGCGACGAGTACGCAAGGCCCGGCTCCGACATCGTCGCGGATGAGATGACGTCCGTCACGACCGGCCGCACGATGGAGGAGATCGCGGCGAACAAGCGAAAGCAGGTGTGGCACTCCAATCGCGAGCCCAAGTCTCCGGCGCCGGTAAAAAAACAGAAGACACCGCGGGCGGAACTGGTGCCCAGGAAATCAGCAACGCCGTCTGCCTCTGCGCGCGCCAAATCCGCCAAGGCCCTGAGCGCCGGTGCGCTCGATCCCATGCTCGCATCCGTCGGCACCGAGATCCCCGAGGGCAGCGACTGGACCTTCGAGCCCAAGTACGACGGCATTCGAGTGCTCGTCTACGCGACGCCCGAATCCGCGCACCTCGTCACGCGCAACGGAAAGGACAAGACCGCGCAGTTCCCCGGCATCGCGGAAGCGGTGCGCAAGGTCGCCTCGCGCGGCCGCCGCGCCCTGGTGCTCGACGGTGAGGTCGTGGCGCTCGACCAAGGCTCGCCGGCGCGCTTTCAGGAGCTCCAGCAGCGCATGCACGTGAAGGACGCGAGCGCGATCGCCGGCTTCGAGAACAGCGCACCCGCGGCGCTGATGGCGTTCGACATTCTGCTCGACGGAAACGACGTGCTCGTGCACGAGCCCTGGATCAAGCGACGCGCACGACTCGAGAAGCGGCTCGCCAAACACCAGTCGCCCGTGCTGCGTCTCACGGAGTCGGAGATCGATGCCGGGCGCGAGATGCTCGCCCGCGCGCGCGCCGCCGGATGGGAAGGTATCATCGCGAAGCGCATCGATGCGCCGTATCAGCCGGGGATGCGATCGCGCGACTGGCTCAAGCTCAAGCTGGAATTCCGCCAGGAGTTCGTCGTTGGCGGATGGACCGAGCCGCGCAACACGCGCCAGCACATCGGCGCGCTCCTCCTCGGCTACTACGATCGCGGGCGGCTGCTCTACGCCGGCAACATGGGCGGCGGCTTCGACAACGCCGGCCTCGCCGAGATGTACGAGCTGCTCAAGCCACTCGAGCGAAAAACCTCGCCGTTCGAGGAGACGCCGCGCCCCCGCGAGCCCGTGCACTGGGTGACGCCGAAAGTCGTTGTCGAAGTGAAGTTCAACGAGTGGACGACCGACGGAAAATTGCGCCAGCCCATCTACGTGGGCACGCGCGATGACAAGGATCCGCGCACCGTGAAGCGCGAGGGCACGAGCGTGCAGAAGGAGGCGAAGACGAAGAAGTCGCCCGCCAGGAAGGTCGTGCGCACCGCGCCTGGGAGAAAGAGCGTCGCCGCATCGCCGAAGAAGGCGGCGCCCGCATCGAAGCGAGCGAAGACGCCCGAGGGATCCGTCGAGCAGCAGCTCGCGGCCATCGAGCGCGATGGCGGGAACGGAGACGTGCAGATCAAGCGCGGCGTCTCGCTGCACGTCTCGAGCCTCGACAAGGTCTACTTCCCCGACGACGGCTACACCAAGGGCGACCTGATGCGCTACTACGCGCGCATCGCGCCGCAGATCCTCCCCGCGATCGCCGATCGTCCGCTCGTGCTCAAACGCACGCCGGAAGGAATCAAGGGCGAAGTCTTCTTTCAGCAAAAGCCTCCGGAGCACGTACCGCCGGTGGTCCGCGTCGAGACCGTCGTGAACGACGAGGGCGTGAGCGCCGACCGCATCGTCGGCGGCGATCTCGCGACGCTGCTCTACACGGTGCAGATCGGATGCGTCTCCGAGGATCCGTGGGAGTCGCGTATCGGCTCGCTCGATTCGATGGACTACACGGTCCTCGATCTCGACCCCGGACCGCGCGCGACGTTCGATCGCGTCGTCGCGGTCGCGCGCTGGGTGAAGGAGGAGCTCGATGCGAACGGACTGCGCGCAGCGCTCAAGACGTCGGGCTCGCGCGGGCTGCACATCGTGATCCCGCTTCCACCCCGCACGCCGTACGAAGCGGGGCTGCTCCTCGCGCAGCTGATCGCGACGCGCGTCGCCGAAGCGCATCCGCGCGATGCGACGGTCGAGCGCTCGGTGAAGGCGCGGCCGCCGGCGGCAGTGTACGTCGACTATCTGCTGATCGTGAAGGGAAAGAGCGGCGCCTCCGCGTACTGCGTGCGCGCACGGCCCGGCGCCACGGTTTCGACCCCTCTCCAGTGGAAGGAGCTGAACTCGTCACTGGACCCCCGGGAGCTCACCATCGAGACGGTTCCGGCAAGGGTCGTAAAGCTTGGCGACATATGGAGTTCCGCCCTCAGGACCAGGAATACGGCGGCCGCCATTCGCGCGGCTGCTGACCGATAGCTCGCTGGATCGTCCTTTTCTTGGATGATTCTCACCC
>JAQBQC010000062.1 GCA_028287205.1 Gemmatimonadota bacterium | reverse complement strand
CGACGCTCGACTCTGCGCTCGCGGCGCGGAGCCGCTAGGGGCGAGCTCTCGCCGCGCTACGCGCTGGCGCCAAGCGAGCTCTCGATGGCGCGCATGCGGGGCGCGAAGGTGACGTCGTCGATCACAGGGATCGCGCCGCTCACGCTCACATATTCGTCGAGCTTCACCCACTACACGCATCCGGTGTAGCGACGGACCTCCGGGAGCGAAGCCATCGACGAGAGCGTCGCCAGGCGCACCGCGACGACGTGCACGCGCGGATCGTCCCGATAGCGAAAGCGCGATTCGACGGCTCCCCAGGTGAGCCCATGCTCCGCGTCAATCGCGCGCAGGCGCTCGAGCTCCGTCACCTGCCAGACCGCGGCGACGCTCGCGACGTAGCGCAGCTCGATCGTTCCCTCAGGAGGCCTGTTCGCGTGCGCCGACTCGAGCGTCGGATGGAAGCGCGCATCGAGCTCGTTCAGCTTCTCGTGAAAGAAGGTCGGATAGAGCAGGAACCGATCGTGCCTCACATCGAAGCCCGCGCGCTTCTCGCGGATTCCACCCTTGCGGATCATCACGATGAGATCGCCCCGCGCCATCGCATCGACGAGCACCGCCCACTCCTTGAGCGCAACGCGCTCGGTGTCGAGCGCGCCCTCGTGCACGCTCGTCACGTGCGATGCTCCTGCCACCAGGCGAAGGCGTCGGGGATCCCGACCTCGGGGCGCACGGTGGGCGACCAACCGAGCTCCTTGCGCGCGCGCTCAGATGTGAAAGGGTTGTCGCGGCTGAACGTGTTCACGGTGTCCGGGAGCTGATTCGCCATCGCGTCCTGATGCGCGAGCTTCGCCACCCTGGCCAGCGCTGCGAACGTGCGGCGGGCGATGGGCAGCGAAATTGGGACGCCGCGCACGCGACGCCCCAGCCCGTTGGAGCCCAGCTGTACCATGTCCGCGACCGTCACGGGAAAATCGTTGGCCAGATTGAAGGCTCGCCCGCCCGCCGCGTCGCAACGCGCGGCGCGAACGGCGCCATCCGCCACCGCCGATGCGTGGACGAGCGACATCGTCGAGCGCCCGTGCGCGAAGAGCGGGAAGAGTCCCGTGCGCATGACGCGTGCGAATCTCGGCACGAGCTGGCGGTCGCGTCGGCCGTAGATCATTGGCGGTCGCAGCGCCGTGGACCACAGCTCGCCCGTGGCGTGCGCATCGAGCACGAGATGCTCCGATTCGCGTTTGGAGCGTGCATAGTAGGCATGCTCATCGAGCGGTGCGAGCGGCGTGTCCTCGTCCGTGGGCGAGTCGCGGTATCGGGCGCCACCACCGTACACCGCAACGCTGCTCATGTGCACGAGACGGGCGCTCGCGCCGGCGGCGGCATCGATCACTGCGCGGGTGCCATCGATGTTGGCGTGCTGAAATCGGTCCCAGCTGCCGCTCGCGGAGATGAGTGCCGCGCAGTGAAAGACCGTATCGCATCCGGAAACCGCCGAGCGCAGCGACGCGTCCTCGAGCAGATCACCGCGCGCCAGCTCGGCGCCGGCATCGCTGAGCCACGCCGCTGCCGTGGTATCTCGCACGAGCGCGCGTACGCTCCATCCATCCGCGACCAGACGCTCCACGATGTGCGAGCCGACCATCCCCGTCGCGCCGGTGACGAGGGCGCGGCTCACTCCTGTGGGAACGGCAGCGCAACGACCTGCCCCTGCGTCGTACCGTTCGGGCCTTCGACGACCACGGTCGTTTCCATCTCGATCTCGCGGCGCACCATGATCAGCGCAATCGCGCCCATGCGCGGCGAGAGCGCGCTCGATCGAACGTCGCCGATCTGCTTCCCATCGAGCGAGAGGAGCACCGCGCGCTCCGCCGGCGCCTCGCTGTGTCCGAGCCGAAGCCCGCGGAGGTGACGATTCACATGACCACGGAAGTGAATCCGCGCGACCACCTCCTGCCCGGTGTAGCACCCTTTCGTGTACGAGATCGCGTGCAGCTCCTCGAGATTCGCCTCCTGCGGAATGGTCGTCTCATCGATGTCGACGCCCCACTCCGGACGGCCGTTCTCGATGCGCGCGATCTCCCATGCGAGCAACCCGCCGGGCGTCGCCCCTCCGGCGGCGAGGCGCTGCCAGACTGCACCGAATGCGTCCGAAGGAAAAAAGATCTCGTAGCCATCGGCGTCGAGATCGGGGATGCGCACGATCATCGCCGGGCGGCCGCCGATCTCCGCATCGATGTGCCCGTACGGTGCGAGGCCGGCGAGGGCCTCGCGCGCGAGCCCGGCAGCGCCGCCGAGAATTGCGCGCGCGGCGACGCCGGCGATCGCGAGCTGGCGCATCTCCGCAGCGACGTCGATGTACGGCGCCACGCGCGGGTTGATGTACTTGCGCACGAGTGCGTCCCAGCCGGCGCGGGCGCGCGGCGGCACGTCGATGAGCAGGTGGTCCGTGCGCGCGAAGATGCGCACGTCCGCCACGATGCGGCCCTTGGGGCTGAGCGCCGCCGCGTACTGGCCGTGGCCCGGCGAGAGCGCGAGCACGTCGTTCGTCACGAGCCCGGTGAGCATCTCCGCCGCCTTCGGCCCGTCGAACCGCATCCGCCCGCGCACGCTGCGGTCGATGAGCATGGCGCCTTCGCCGAGCGATGCGTATTCCGCAGCGATGTTGCCGTAGTGCAGCGTCACCGAGTGCCCGGCGACGACACCGACCGCGGGATATTCGCCGGAGACGATCTGGCCTGCCGTCATCCTGCCGCCTCGATCGGAAGCATCGCATCGAGCGTCGCGAGCGTTTCACCAACGAGCGACTCGAGCATCGCATCCGCATCCACAATGCTCTCCGCGCGATACGGCGCAATCACAGCGCAGCGCAGCCCCGCCGCGCGCGCGGCTCGTGCACCGGCGGTGTCGGGCTCGAGCGCGAGCGCGGTGCGAGCATCGAGTGGCCGCCGCCGGCTCATGCGCTCGAGCGCCCGGCGATGGCCGTCCGGCGCGGGCTTGACCGATGCGACGTCCTCCGCCGCGATGATCACCTCGAATGCGCCCTCGAGCTCCGCGAGCGACAGCAGCGAGTTGACGGTCGCGCGCTCGAGGCCCGTGACGATCGCGAGGCGGCAGGTGGAGATCGATTGCTCGACGAGCTCGCGCGCACCGGGGGCGAGGGAGACACCGGCTTGCACGAGAGACGCGAAGTGGCGGTCGGCGCGCAGCGCGATCAGTGTGAGCGCGCTTTCGTCGCTCGCGATCGCGTGATGGCGAAGCACGTGCCGCACGATCTCGCGCGTAGTGCCGCCAGCGTCGCCACCGAGATCAGTGAGGTCGGCGGGCGCGAGCGATTCTTCCGCGAGTGCGCGGACAAGCGCCGCGCGCCTGAGCGATGCCGTTCCCGCCAACACGCCTTCGACTTCGAAGAACAGCGACCCGATCATGAGGCAAGCTTATCACAAAACATCTGGAGTGCGCTACGGCTCCGCGCGTGCCTGGGCTTCGTACGACGCATCGAGCAGCTCAACGGGATGAATCGTGCGTGCGGAATGTCCGGCGCGCTGCAGCCCGGCACCGATCTGCATGAGACATCCCGGATTGCCGGTGGCGACGAGCGCCGCACCGGTGAGCTCGATGTGCGCGATCTTGGGCGCGAGCACAGCAGCCGAAAGCGCAGGCTCGAGCAGATTGTAGATGCCTGCGCTTCCGCAGCACTGGTCGGCATCGGCGAGCGCGACGCGCTCGAGCCCGGGGATTGCGTCGAGAACCCGGAGCGGTGCGGCGGTGATGCGCTGCGCATGCTGGAGGTGGCACGGCGCATCGTAGGTCACGCGATAGTCGAGTGGAGCGCCAACGCGCGGGCCCGCGGCAGCGAGGAGCTCGCTCACGTCGCGCGCGCGCGCGGAGAGATCGGCTGCGCGCGCGGACCATTCGGCGTCGTTCGCGAGGAGATGTCCATACTCCTTGAGCAGCGCGCCGCATCCCGCCGCATTGGTGACGACGTACTCCGCGCCCGACTTCTCGAACGCCGCGATGTTTCGCCGCGCGAGCGTGCGAGCCATGTCGAGATCGCCGGCATGCGCGTGGAGCGCGCCGCAACAGTGCTGATCGGGCGCGGCGAGGGCTCTGTAGTCGTTGGCGACGAGCGTGCGCTCCGTCGCCCGATTGGCCCGAGTGAAGAGCCCCTCCATGACGCAGCCGCGCAGCAGCGCGAATGTTCCGCGACTGCCATCGCCACGCGCGTCGTAACCCGCGCTCGATCCCCCGTGCGCGTGCGCGCGCGCTCGCGCGAGCGGAGACTCGCTCGAGGCGAGCATCGCGAACGCGAAGCCGAGGTCGCCGGGAAGGCGCGACAGCACCTTCGGGAGGCCAGTCGAGCGCAGCAGCCTGGCGGCGCCAACCGCGATTCGCATCACCCGGCGCCGCGCGAACAATGCGAGAATGAATCGCGCGCGCAGCGGGGGGCGCTTCACCTCGCTCAACGTTGCACGCGTTGCCTCGAGGAGCGCGCCATACGGCACGCCGGACGGGCACGCCGTTTCGCAGGCGCGGCAGCCCAGGCATCGATCGATGTGCGTGTGCACGGCCGGATCGTCCACCGCGAGCTCGCCCTCCATCAGCGCGCGCATGAGATAGATGCGGCCGCGCGGAGAGTCGTTCTCGTCGCCGAGCGCGATGTACGTCGGGCACGCCTGCAGGCAAAAGCCGCAGTGCACGCAGGCATTGATTCCCGCGCTCTCGGCCGCGAGCGGCGTGCCTGGTATCGCGCATGCCGGCATCGTGAGCTCGTTGTTCACGCGACGTCTCCGAGGATGCCGCGATTCAAAATGCGATGCGGATCGAACGCGCCGCGCACGGCGCGTGATAGCGGATCGTTCACGCGCGCGGGCACTCTGCTCCACTCGCGCGCGGGAAGTCGC
Source organism: Gemmatimonadota bacterium (assembly GCA_028287205.1). GTDB lineage: Bacteria > Gemmatimonadota > Gemmatimonadetes > Gemmatimonadales > Gemmatimonadaceae > FEN-1250. The sequence continues at coordinate 3,026 of JAQBQC010000062.1, read as the reverse complement.
TCGAAGATGTGCGTGCCGTCCGTGTGCGCGATCCGCTCGAGCCACTGCGCGATGGACACCGCGGAATCATCCACGCTCGCGGAATGGATGCAGCGCACGATGCCGCGCTCGACCGCGGCATGCACGAGCGAGCTGTCACCGCCATTTGCGAGGCGCGCCCAGAGCGCGTGCAGTCGCGAGGGCGGGGCGGATACGCGCGCGACGGCGGCGCCCGCGGGCTCGATCTCCGCGAGCGAGCGCCACGTGGCGTGCGGCGCGGGATGCATCTCGCCGAGCACGCTGAAGACGCGCAACTGCTCGCGCACGGAGTCGTCGTTGCCGCCCAGGCGCGCGAGCAGGATCGGGCGGTCACCGAGGCCAAGCGCGGTCGCGAGCGCAGCGTTGAGCAGCTCGAGGGCGAGCGGAGAGAAGGGAAGCGCGCGCAGCTTCGCGAGCCACGCGTCCAGCGCATCGCCGGAGGGAAGCGCGAGCGCGATCGTCTCGTCGCGCTCGGGGCGCGCACGCAGGCGCACCGTCGCCTCCGTGATCACCGCGAGCGTGCCCCACGCGCCGGTGAACAGCCGCGTGAGATCGAAGCCCGCCACGTTCTTCACGACGCGTCCACCCGCGCGCACGATCTCGCCCGTGCCAGTGACCGCCTCGAGGCCGAGCACGTTGTCGCGCGGCGTACCGAAGGCGTGCGCGAGCGGGCCCGTGGAGCCGGTTGCGATGGTGGCGCCCAGCGTGCCTCCCGCCGAGCCGAACGGATCGAGCGCGAGCCACTGTCCCTCGGCCCCCGTCACGCGCGCGATGCTCGCGAGCGTCGCCCCCGCGCGCGCCGTGAGCGTGAGATCGCTCGCGACGTACTCGACGATCGCGTCATCGGCATCGTCGCCGGCCACCGAGAGCGTTTCGGCATCGTGCACAGGACGTCCGGCGTCGAGCCAGGTGCCCGAACCGACTATGCGTAGCGGCGCCGCGGCGGTTGCGCATTCGAATCCTGCCGGCACAACGTGCTTGCGCACGCGCTCCTGCACCGCCGCGGTGCTCACGCGCCTCTCCACTCGCGGCACGAGTGCACCGGCACCACCTTGCCCGGATTCGCACGTCGCTCCGGATCGAAGGCATCGCGAAGCGCGCACTGCGCCGCGAGCGATTCCGGCGAGAAGATCTGCGGCATGTACTCGAGCTTGTCGAGACCAATGCCGTGCTCGCCCGTGATCGTGCCGCCCGCATCGATGCACGCCCGCATGATGTCGCGCATGGCCATCCCCACGCGGCGCGATTCATCCGCGTTGCGCGAGTCGTAGCCGATGTTCGGATGCAGGTTGCCGTCGCCAGCGTGGAAGACATTGCACACCTGGATCTGCCACCGCGCCGCGATCGCCGCGATCGCGCGCAGCACCTCCGGAAGCTTTGTGCGCGGGATGACGGCGTCCTGCACAACGAGGTCGGGCGCGATCCGCCCCATCGCGCCGAATGCCTTCTTGCGGCCCTGCCAGAGCCGCGCGCGCTCGTCCTCGTTCGCCGCGATTCGCACCGTGCGCGCGCCCGCCGCGAGACAATGCTTCTCCACGAGCCGCACATCCGCATCGAGTCCCGCGTCGAGCCCATCGAGCTCGATGAGCAGCACCGCGTCGGCGTCGGCCGGATAGCCGGCGGCGTAGATCGATGCCTCCACGGCGCGAATCGTCGGCCCGTCCATCATCTCGAGCGCCGCGGGAAGAATTCCCGCAGCGATGATTGCCGATGTCGCGCGAGCGCCCGCGTCGATCGACATGAAATCCGCGAGCAGCGTGCGCACACCCTGCGGATTCGGCGTGAGCTTGACGGTAACCTCGAGCGCGATGCCGAAGCATCCCTCGGAGCCGATGAAGGCGCCGAGCAGGTCGTATCCGTCCGCCTCTCCATCCGCATTTCCGAGCGCGACGATCTCGCCGCTCGCGAGGATCACCTCAAGTGCGGCCACGTGATTGAGCGTCACGCCGTACTTGAGGCAGTGCGGACCGCCGCTGTTCTCGGCGACGTTGCCGCCGATCGTGCACGCGGTCTGGCTCGACGGGTCCGGTGCGTAGTGCAGGCCGTGGGCGCCGGCGGCGCGCGTGAGCGTGACGTTCACCGCACCCGGCTCGACCACTGCGAGCCGGTTGGCCGGGTCGATGCGCAGAATGCGATTGAGGCGATTGAGCCCGATGACGACGGCGTCGCCGCTCGCGAGGGCGCCGGCGGAGAGTCCCGTGCCCGCGCCGCGCGCGACGAACGGGCAGTGCTCGCGCGCGAGAAGGCGCACGACATCGATGAGCTGCTGCTTCGTCGTGGGAAACACGGCGAGGCGTGGGCGAAGGCGGTAGCCCGGCAGTCCATCGGAGCTGTAGGTCGCGAGCTCGCTCGATCGCGCCAACACGCCTCGCTCGCCCACGATCGCGGCGAGGAGCGCCGCGAGTGCCTCAGTGTCGATCAGCGCGCTGCGCCGACCGACGGCTTGTTCAGGCGGCGGTCCAGAAGCTCGCGAGTGCGTTTCCGTGTGGAGAGCCACGCAGTTTCTCGAAAGCGCGCTCGCGGATCTGACGAATGCGTTCGCGCGTGACTCCCATGAGCGCGCCGATCTTCTCGAGCGTCATGGCCTCGGCCCCTTCGTCGAGACCGTAGTAGAGATAGAGGATCTTTCGCTCTCGCGGCGTAAGATACTGCCGGAAGACACGATCGATGAACTCGCGCATCAGCTTGAAGTCGCAGTTCTCCTCGATCTCGCCGCCCTCGACACCAACGAAGCGCTCGCCGAGCGTGGAGGCCTCGCGGTCGGAACGATCGATTGGCGCATCGAGCGAGAGCTCGGTGGCCGACATCTGACGCGAGGCCCGCACCTGCTCGGGCGTCTCCTCGATCAGGCGCCCGATCTCGTGATCCGTGGGATCGCGCTTGAGCACCTGCGCCAGCACGGTTTCCGCACGCGCGAGCTTGATGAGCTGTGAGTTCTGATTGAGCGGAATGCGCACGGAGCGCGTCTGCTCGGCCAGCGCCTTGAGCACGGCCTGGCGAACCCACCA
>JAQBQC010000098.1 GCA_028287205.1 Gemmatimonadota bacterium | reverse complement strand
CGACCTCAAGATCTCGTGGGCGATCCAGGTCGACCAGCTCGCGATGGTCATGGTGATGGTGATCACGGGAGTGGGCACGCTGATCCACATCTTCAGCGTCGGCTACATGCGCGACGACCCCGGCTATCCGCGGTACTTCGCGTATCTGAATCTGTTCGTCGCCTTCATGCTCGTGCTCGTGCTGGGCGCGAGCTATCCCGTGCTGTTCGTCGGCTGGGAGGGCGTGGGTCTCTGCTCGTATCTGCTCATCGGCTTCTGGTTCAGCGAGAAGGCGAACGCGGATGCCGGCAAGAAGGCATTTATCGTGAACCGCATCGGCGACTTCGGCTTCCTGATCGCGATGTTCCTCCTGTTCGCGAATCTGGGCACGCTCGACTTCGCGGGTGTGGCCGCGAGTGCCTCGTCGCTCGGCTACAACAGCGCGCTCGTCACGACGATCTGCCTCTTCTTCTTTCTCGGCTGCGCTGGCAAGAGCGCGCAGTTGCCGCTGTATGTGTGGCTGCCGGACGCCATGGCGGGCCCGACACCCGTCTCCGCGCTGATCCACGCGGCGACGATGGTGACTGCCGGCGTGTATCTCATCGCGCGAAGCGGCTTCCTGTTCGCCATGTCACCCACCGCGTGCATCACCGTTGCGGTGGTGGGCACGCTCACAGCGCTCTTCGCGGCGACGATCGGTCTCAAGCAGTGGGACATCAAGAAGGTGCTCGCGTATTCGACGATCTCCCAGCTCGGCTACATGTTCATGGGGGTGGGCGCCGGTGCATACGCGGCGGGGATGTTTCATCTCGTCACGCACGCCTTCTTCAAGGCATTGCTCTTCCTGGGCTCCGGCTCGGTGATCTTCGCAATGCATCGCGCGTATCATCACACGGGCAGCCACGAGGATGCGCAGGACATGCGCAACATGGGCGGTCTGAAGAAGTACATGCCGGTGACGTTCGTGCTCATGTGGATTGCAACGCTCGCGATCGCCGGCGTTCCGCCCTTCTCGGGATTCTTCTCGAAGGATGGAATCCTCGGCGCGGTGTTCGCGCGGGCGCAGCACGGAGCGCTCGCGGAGTCGACGTGGCTCGGCATGCCGGGAAGCGCGGTGCTGTACGTGCTCTACGCGCTCGGACTCCTCACTGCGTTTCTCACCGCGATCTACATGACGCGGATGATGCTCTACACCTTCCACGGTCCCAATCGCACGGGTGACGCAGAGCAGGCGCATCTCCGCGAGGCGCCCTGGTCGATGACCGGACCGCTGATCGTGCTCGGCGTGCTGAGTGCTGTTGGTGGATGGCTCAATCTCCCCGCGGCACTTCCGCTCGGTCCCGTTGGCCTGCTCGAAAAGTGGCTCGATCCGGTGGTCGGGGCAGCGACGGCGGCCGTGGCTGGAACCGTGGGCGAGGAAGTCACGTCAACCGAGTACTTCCTAATTGGCGCTGCGGTCGCGATCGCGATTCTCGGAATCGTCGTCGCCGTCGTTCGGCTCAAGCCCGCTGCGCTCGTGCCCAAGCGCGACGCGGTTCCGTCGCATGGCTTCGAGCAGGTGCTCGAGGACAAGTACTATGTCGACGAGATCTACGACGAGGCGATAGTGAGGCCGCTCGTTTCGGGCTCGCGCAACATTCTGTGGACGGGCATCGATCGAGGGATCATCGACAACCTGTTCGTGAACGGATCGGCCGTGCTCGCACGCGGTGTAGGCTGGTTGGGCTCGCAGCTGCAGTCGGGGGAGACGGGCGCTTACGCGTGGGCGATCGCGATCGGTGCGCTCGCGGTTCTCGGCGCTTTCACCTTCCGCTGAGCGATGCAAGACTTTCTCGCGCAAATCAACTACAACGCCTGGGTCCTTCCGGCGCTCCTGCTGCTCCCTCTCGCGGGCACGGTGTTGCTGGTGGTGACCGGTGCACTTTCCAACGACGACGGTACGCTCGAGGCGACACCCTCGGCGCGCTGGATCGCGCTCGTCGTGTTCGTGCTCGAGTTCGTGGTATCGATGGGGCTCTGGTGGTCGTACGATCCCGCGGGTCCGCGCTGGCAGGCGACGTTCGATCACTGGTGGATCATTCCGTGGAATGCACGGCTGTCCATGGGGATCGACGGCATCTCGCTCATGATGGTGCTGCTCACCACCGTGATCATGCCACTTGCGGTGCTCGGGAGCTGGACTTCGATCCGCACGAAGGTGCGCAGCTACTACGCGCTCATGCTCGTGCTCACGACAGGGATGCTCGGCGTCTTCGTCTCGCGCGACATGCTGCTCTTCTACGTGATGTGGGAGATCATGCTCGTGCCGATGTACTTCATCATCGGCATCTGGGGTGGGGAGCGCCGCATCTACGCCAGCCTCAAGTTCTTCGTCTACACGATGGCCGGCTCGCTGCTCATGCTCGTCGGCATTCTGTACCTCTGGAACGCGTCTGCCGTCCCGAACATGGGGCTGGGCCAGTCGTTCGATTACGATCGCCTGCTCACCATCGCCCACACCCACAAGGCGGCGCTCTGGCTCTTCGGCGCATTCTTCCTCGCGTTCGCGGTGAAGGTGCCGATGTTCCCGTTCCACACGTGGCTGCCTGACGCGCACGTGGAGGCGCCCACCGCCGGTTCCGTGATCCTGGCGGCGATCATGCTCAAGATGGGCACGTACGGCTTCCTGCGCTTCGCCATTCCGCTCTTCCCATCGGCGGCAATGACTCCGTGGGTGCGCTCTACCATACTCACGCTCGCCGTGATCGGCATCATCTATGGCGCGCTCGTCGCGATGGTCCAGCCCGACTTCAAGAAGCTCGTCGCGTACTCCTCGGTGAGCCATCTCGGCTTCGTGATGCTCGGCATCTTCGCCGTCACGCTGCAGAGCGTGCAGGGCGCGCTGGTCATCATGATCAGCCACGGCATCTCGACGGGCGCGCTCTTCCTGCTGATCGGCATGATCTACGAGCGCCGTCACACGCGCCTGATCGACGCGTACGGCGGCATCGCGCGCGTCGTGCCGCTGTTCTCGACCTTTCTCGTGATCGTCTCGCTGAGCAGCATCGGACTCCCGTCGACGAATGGCTTCGTCGGCGAGTTCCTCGTGCTCCTCGGCTCGTTCCGGACGCATCCCTTCTTCACGTTCTTCGCGACGACCGGCGTGATCTTCGCCGCTGCGTATCTGCTCTGGGCCATTCAGCGTATCCTCTTCAATGCGCTCGACAAGCCGGAGAACGAGCACCTCACGGATCTCAACGTGCGTGAGCTCACGATGATGGCGGTGCTCGTTGCCGGCATCTTCTGGATCGGGATCTATCCACAGCCGATTCTGCGTCGCATGGAGCCGTCGGCGGCGCTCTTCGTTCGCACTGTGGAGGCGGGCCAGGCGAACGTCAGCACCGCAAGCCGGGGGACACGCTGATGTACTTCGATCTCTCGATTCCTTCGCAGCTCGCGGGCGCACTCCTCCCCGATCTCATTCTCGTGATCGGCGCGATGCTCCTGCTGCTCGTCGCCGTGTGGGGCCGGGAATCGCTGGCGCACGCGCGGCTCACGGGTTTGCTGTCGATCGGCGTAAGCGCGCTCGCCTTTGCCGCGGTCGTGTGGCTCTGGCAGTCACACGCCAGTGCGAACGCCGGAATCATTGCCGTCGATGGCTTCAGGTGGGCCACGGACTGCATCGTGCTCGCCGCGACGATCATCGCCGCCACCCTGATGATCGACTACAGCGAGCGCGAACAGCTCGTGTCCGCCGAGTCGTACGTGCTGCTGCTGCTCGCGGCCGGCGGAATGATGCTGCTCGCCGCCTCGCGCGACCTGATCGTCGTCTTCCTCGGCATCGAGCTCATGTCGATCGCGAGCTACGTGCTCTGCGGACTCGATCGCCGCAGCAGCCGCGGGGCAGAGGCAGCGCTCAAGTACTTTCTCCTCGGCGCCTTCTCCACGGGATTTCTCCTCTATGGAATCGCCCTGGTCTATGGCGCCACGGGCTCGACGGACATCGCGACGATCGGCACCGTCGTCACGGGCGACAGCTTCAACAACCCGCTCCTCCTCGCGGGCATCGGTTTCCTGATCGTCGGCTTCTGCTTCAAGGTCGCCGCCGTTCCGTTCCACATGTGGGCGCCGGACGTCTACGAAGGCGCGGCCACTCCGATCACCGCGTTCATGGCGGCGGCGGTGAAGGCCGCGGCGTTCGCGGCGTTCCTGCGCGTGTGGATCGAGGCATTCCCCGGGGCCACATCCGCGTGGATTCACCCGCTGCAGTGGCTCGCGGCGATCACGATGATCGGCGGCAACGTCGTTGCGCTGCAGCAGAAGAGCATGAAGCGCATGCTCGCCTACTCGAGTGTCGCGCATGCCGGCTACCTGCTCGTCACCGTCGTGGTGGCGAACTCGCTCGGCGCGTCCGCCTTCCTGTTCTACCTCGTCGCGTACACGCTCGCAACGATGGGCGCGTTCGCCGTCGTGATCGCCCTCGGCGAGCCCGGTGAGCGGAACCAGCAAATTGCGGACTACGCAGGGCTCTGGCACGCGTCGCCGTGGCTCGCGAGCGCGATGGCGGTGTTCATGCTCGCGCTGCTCGGCTTCCCGATAGCCGGTGGAATGGGCTTCTTCGCCAAATGGTACGTGATCAATGCCGCGCTGCGCGCACCGCACCCGCAGACCGTGCTCGCCGTGGTCCTCGTGCTCGCCAGCGTGATCTCCGCCGGCTACTATCTCGGCGTGGTGCTCGTGATGTTCATGAAGCCCAGAGCGGCGGACGCGCTCGTGGTTCGACCCGTGCCAACCGGCTCCTTTCTCGTGATTTATCTGTCGGCGTTTACGCTTCTCCTGTTCGGCGTGCTTCCGAACGGATTCGTGGCGCTCGCGAGAGACAGTGTCCCAATCAGCATGGTGAATGCGCCGGCAGGTCCACCGGTGACAGCCACGGCCAGTCCATGATCACCCGAGGCCGCCCACGCGGCCTCGCATCGTATCGAGGAAGAAGATGACGCTCAGCAGGGAAATTTTTCGGCAGTACGATGTGCGCGGTGTCGTCGGGCGCGACCTCACGGCGGACACCGCATACGCTCTCGGCCGCGCGTATGCGGCCTATCTCGCGAACCAGGGCGCATCCGGCCCGATTGCGGTCGGTCGCGACAACAGGCCGAGCGGCGGCGAGCTGCGCAATGCGCTCGTGCGCGGACTGACGGAGTCCGGACTGGACGTGATCGACGTCGGACAGGTGCCGACGCCGCTGCTGTACTGGTCGCTCAATCATCTCGCGGTCGCGGGCGGCATCCAGGTCACCGGGTCGCACAATCCGCCCGAGTACAATGGATTCAAGCTGTCGCTCGGCACGGCGTCCATTCACGGCGAAGAGATTCAGGAGATCTATCGCCTCGCCGTGGCGGAGAGGTTTCCGTCGGGGAAGGGCAGCGTGCGTACGCAGGAGATCATCGATGCGTACGTCGATGACATCGTCGCGCGTACGGGCAAGCTGCAGAGGCGTCTCAAGGTCGTGGTCGACTGCGGCAACGGCGTCGGAGCGCTCGTGGCCCCGAAGCTGTTCGATCATCTCGACGTCGAATGGACGGGACTCTTCTGTGAGAGTGATGGGACGTTTCCGAATCACCACCCCGATCCAACGGTCGTCGAGAATCTCCAGGATCTCATCAAGGCCGTGCGCTCGAGCGGCGCCGATCTCGGCGTGGGCTTCGACGGCGACGCCGATCGCATTGGTGTCGTCGATGGCGAAGGAACCATCGTGTGGGGCGATCATGTCCTCATCCTCTACGCGCGCGATGTGCTCGAGCGCACCGGGCCGGGGCAGCCGATCGTATTCGACGTGAAGTGCTCGCAGGCACTTCCCGACGAGATCCTCAAGGCGAAGGGCGTGCCCGTGATGTGGAAGACGGGGCACTCGCTCATGAAGGACAAGATGCACGAGCTTCACGCGCCCGTTGGCGGCGAGATGTCCGGGCACATGTTCTTCACCGAGGGCTTCTACGGCCACGATGATGCGCTCTACGGCGCCGCGCGGCTGATTCGCATCGTCGCAGCGTCGGGGAAGTCGCTGACAGGAATGCTCGCGGACGTCCCCAAGTTTGTGTCGACGCCGTAACTGCGAGTGGACGTGGAGGAATCGCGCAAATACCAAATCGTCGATAACGCGATCCGCCACTTTCGCGAGACGCACGAGGTGATCGATGTCGATGGCGCGCGCGTGCTCTTCGGCGATGGATGGGGGCTCATTCGCGCATCGAACACGCAGCCTGTGCTCGTGACGCGCTACGAGGCTCGCACGGAGCAGCGGCTCGCTGCCATTCAGGGCGAGATGGAGCAATGGCTGCGCACGCAGGGCGTGTCGCCCTAGTGTCAGCGCGCTAGTGTGAGCATCCCCCTCCGCTGGCGCCGCTGGCCCGTGATCGCCCTCGCGGTCGTCGCGGCGCTGCTCGTGCTCGGCCGCGTGGGGGCGGGGATCGTCGCGGACTATCTCTGGTACGCATCGATGGGTGCGGCGGCGCTCTGGCGCGAGCGCGCGATGCTCATGACCACGATCTGCGCGGGCTCCGCGCTGGTCGCCGCGGCCATTCTCTTCGTCAATCTCTACGTGGTGCGGCAGAGCGTGGTCTCGCTCGTGCTTCCACGCCGCGTCGCGAACATCGAGATCGGTGAAGAGGTGCCGGGACGCTACCTCGTCGGCGCAGCGCTGCTCATCTCGCTCGTGCTCGGATGGTGGCTTGCGCTTCCAGCGGAGAGCTGGCGGATGTTCTCGCTCCTGCGACACGGCATCTCGTTCGGCGAATCCGATCCGTACATGGAAATGGATCTCGGCTTCTTCGTGTACTGGCTCCCGATCGAGAGTATGCTGTACTACCGCACGCTCACCACGGTGCTCTTCGCCACCGTCGTCGTGATCTTCTTCTATGCGCTCACGCCGAGCCTGCGCTGGGATCGCGGCGCGCTCTACGTGTCGCACTACGTCCGACGGCATCTCGCGGCGTTGGGCGCGGTGCTCCTGCTGCTCCTCGCGTGGAGCTACCGGCTCGACATCTACGAGTCGCTGCTCTTCGGCTCCGGGACCGGCGGCGCGTTCTCGTATTCCGACCATCGCACCGTCATCCCGGTGAGCATCTGGCTCGCGTATCTCACGGCGGGTACCGCGCTCGTCGTGTTCTATTTCGGGTGGATCGGGCAGGTGCGCGCCGCGACCATGACGTTGATCGCGGTGCTGCTCATCTCCGTGCTTCTGCGGCACGTCACGCCCATCTTCATGCGCCATTACGCCGCTGCCGGTGCTGACGTGGCACGCGAGGCGAGCTATCTGTCCACGCGCGCGGACTATACGCGACGCGCCTATGCGCTGCAGCGCATCGATCAGGACAGCTCGTACGCGCTGCCCGCTCGCGCGACGGATGCGGCGCCCGGAATCTCCGTGTGGGACCCCGCGGCGTTGATGCGCGCGCTGGGGCATCGCAGCAAGGCTCCCACTCCGCCGGGCACGATTGAGTGGGCGCCCTCGTTGGACGGGTTGCGCGCCACCGTCGTGGAGGCTCCTCCGGGCGGCGAGGACGAGGCCGAGCGATCCGATTGGTCCGTGTCGCGCATCTATGCGTGGCGCACGGAGAGCGATGGCTCCGTGGCGCGCGTCACTCCGAGCCGAAGCGCACGCGAGCCTGAACAGATCGGACCCGTCCTGATTGCGGACTCGCTCACCGGTTACCGGGTAGTGCCGGACTCACTCGGTGTGATCTCGGCGCCCGCGCTCGACGGCACGCTTTCTCGACTCGCCTATGCGTGGGCGCTGCAGAACTTTCGGCTGCTCACGGGCGAGCTGCCGCGTCCCATGGCGCGGATCGTAACCCACCGCGATCTGCGCGAGCGCATGGACGCCGTCGCGCCGTATTTTCTGCAGGGAAGCGGCATCTCGCCGATCGTCGTCGCGGATAGTTTGTACTGGGCCATCGACCTGTATTCCGCATCGAACAGCTATCCGCTCAGCGAGCGCGATTCGCTGACCGACGTCAACGTCACGTATCTCCAGCACGCGGCCGTGGGCGTGACGAACGCGCTCACCGGCACGATGTGGATCGTTGCGGATTCGGCCAGGGATCCGATCTCGGAGAGCTGGCTCGCGGCATTCCCCGCGCTCGCCGCGTCGCGCTCCGCACTCCCCGCCAGCGTCGCGAGCGCCCTGCCGCCGCCGGTGGATGGCGCGCGCGTGCAGGGGCGGAAGCTCGCGAGCTTCGGACTGCGCGGCGAGGTCGAGCGACATGGACATCTGCTGCCCGAGGAGGCCGGATCGGACACCATGCTGTCCGGCGAGAGCGCGCTCCTCGCACTTCCCGGAACGGGCGCGACACAATGGAGCGCCGCCGTATTGGACCAGAATGAGCATCCCGTGGGCGTGCTGCTCGCGTCGGGGGGCGCCGATCCCGCCGTGCATTGGCTGCCACTCAAGCAGGCCGGACCTCGCTGGAGC
>JAQBQC010000044.1 GCA_028287205.1 Gemmatimonadota bacterium | reverse complement strand
GCCCCTCGCGAATAAGCGTGGCCGAGTCCGGCATTGGGAGTGCCCCGGTTCGCCTGGCCGCTGTGTTCATGGCGTTCGAGCTGGCGGACACGAGCACGACTCGCGAGTACGGCGGCACGGGTCTCGGGCTCAGCATCTCGCGCGCCCTTTGCGAGGCACTCGGCTTCCGGCTCGAGGTCGAGAGTGTCCTGGGCGTGGGCACTTCGTTCACGATCCAGCTCTCGGAAATCGCGAGTACTCGCAGTGCGGCGCCGCCAATCAGCTCCGCCACGCACGAATTTCTCCGCTCCGATCTTCTCGAGGACCTGCACGACGATGCAGCGCTCGTACTTGTGATCGAGGATGACGCGGATGCGCGAGAGCTGCTGCGCACCCACATCGAGGATCTCGGCTATCGAGTAGCGCTGGCGGCAACCGGGGTGCAGGGGCTCCAGATGGCGCGGACACTTCGTCCCCAACTGATCACGCTCGACCTCATGATGCCGGGGATGGATGGCTGGGAGTTGCTCAAGCGTCTTGCGGCGACACCGGAGCTCGCGCGGATTCCGGTCATCATCGTCAGCTCGATTGCAGGAGAGATGCAGAACCGCTTCGTCGGAGCGGTCGACTGGATCAACAAGCCGGTTGCCCACGCCATGCTTTGTGACGCGATCAGTCGCAACAACGATCGCGCGGAGGGCGGGGTGCTCATTGTCGAAGACGATCCGGACGCGCGCGAGCTGCTCACGCGGTACGTGCTCGACGAGCATCAGGGGGATCTTCGCGTTGCGTGCGATGGCGCAACCGCGCTGCAGATGCTCGAGCATCATCTCCCGGACCTCATCCTGCTCGACCTCAAGATGCCGTCCGTAGACGGATTCCTCTTTCTCGAGACGATCCGCCAGAATCCACGCCTCGCTCACCTGGCGGTGATCGTGGTGACCGCTCAGCACCTCTCGACGAGGCAACGCGCCATTCTCACCGAGCGCACCATCGCGGTGCTGGAAAAAGGCGCGACCCTCGAAGAAGATCTGGCCCGTGTGCTGCGGCGTCTGCCGCGCCGCGAGCGGGCCGTGTCCTATCTCGTCGAGACATAGCGGCGTTCACTCGCCGAGCGCCGTCACCTCGACTTCCGCCTCACCGTCCAGTCCGTACTGCACCGAAACGCGCCACGGCTGGCAGCACACCTCGCAGTCCTCGACGTAATCCTGATGCGCGCCACCACCGGGATCCAGTGTGATCTCCACAGCCTCGCCGCAGTACGGACAGCTCACCGTCGCCTCGCTGTCGAGGATGCCATCACCGAGTGCAAACTCCTCGTCCATTTCGCCGGAATCGTCGTCGTCGAACATCGATTCCCCACCCTCACTCATTCGCATGTGCTGCTCCAATACCCGCGGCGCGGCCAGTCGCCCACGCCCAAAGAAAATTGTAGCCCCCGATCGGGCCGAATGCATCCAATAGCTCTCCGCACAGGAAAAGGTTCCGGTGTAATCGACTTTGCATGGTGCGTGGATCGATCTCGGCGAGATTCACACCGCCGCCCGTGACTTCGGCCTTCGCGTAGCCCTCGTCACCACTCCACGGAAGAGGACAGTTCATCAGGACATCGATGAGCGTGGCGCGCTCCTCGCGTCTGAGCTCGGCGAGCGTTCTCGTGGGATCGACGCCGGCGGACCAGAGAAGAACCGTGGCCAGGCGATCGGGAAGCGCTTCCCGCAGAGCACCGATCACGCTGCGGTTTCCCGAGCGCCTGAGCGCGCGGAGCCATTCGTCTGCATCGCGCGTGCTCCAGCGAACGGTGAGGCGCGCAGGCTCGGCATCGCGGGCCTTCGAGCGCACCGCCACGTGCGACACGTCGAGCACTGCAGGACCGCTGTAGCCCCGATGCGTAAAGAGAAATCCACCAGTCGCCGTCGCCGCGCGCTCCGCGGACTGCGCAGTGAGCGTCACCGGCAGCGAGACTCCGGCGAGCTCCGTGAACGCCGATGGATCAGCGGTGAGCGGCGTGAGTGCAGGGTACGTCTTGTGGATCGTGTGGCCGAGCTTGCGCGCGATCTGCAGCCCGAGCCCGTCGCTGCCGGTTTTCGGGACCGAGAGTCCGCCGGCCGCGACGATCACCGCGTCGACGTCCAGCGGTGGCTCGGCATCGAGCAGGACGCGCCAGCGGTGCTGCTCGAGCGGCATTAAGCCCGTGACGTTCGTGTTCCCGCGAAAGTGTGTGCCCTCGCGCGTGGCTAGCGCGATCAGACCGTCGCGCACATCGCGCGCGCGGTTCGAGGCAGGGAAGAGCTTCGCCGACTCGGTCTCCTCGACGAGCGCGAGTCCGAGCTCATCGTTGAAGAAGCGGATCTGCTCCGCCAGCGGCCACGCGCGCACGATCTTGCGCAGGGTGTTGTACGAGGAGTCGGTGACGAAGCGAGATTCGTCGAGCCGCGACGGAAGAATGTTGCATCGCCCGCCGCCGCTGATGAGAATCTTCCGGCCTCCCTCCGCCGTGCGCTCGAGCAGCACGACGTGCGCACCCGCGCGCGCCGCAAAAATCGCGGCCATCGTGCCGGCGGCTCCGGCGCCGATCACCGCGATGCGTCGGCGCGAATCCGCGTGCGGCGGGTGAGTTGAGGCGTCTATTTGAGGGGGTAGGGTCACGTGAGATGACAATTTGTCATGAGAGCGCGTCTTTCGCGCGTGCGGAAACTCCGGCACCGATGTCGCCGTAGTGATGGACGTCCCTCCTGGAGTCGACCACCGATGCTCGTTGCCCTGCTGCGCCTGTTGGCGCTCCGTCCGCTGCTCTCGATCGCCATCTTCGGCATTCCGCTTCTCGTGCTCGTCGCGGTTGGGCTGTTCACGATTCTGGCGCTCAAGCTGTTCGTGTTCATCGTGCTCCCCGTGATCGCCATCGTCTGGCTGTATCGGAAGTTTTCGCGCTCGGGCGACTGGCCGGCGAGCTGAACGGACTCGAACGTCGCTAGATTTCGTTCATGCAAGCGAAAAAAGCAGCCGCACTTCGGGAAGCATGGGGTGACAAGCCCTGCGAGCATCCCGCGATGGCCAAGGAGTACGCGTCTGGCGTGCGCACGGGCGACTACGTGTGCACGCAGTGCGGAGCGATAGTGACCTTTCGCCAGCGGGCGGAGATCCTCGCGTCGCGCCGCGTCTGATGATGCCACCCGCCGCATCCACGTCCCCCGATGCGCGCGCCGATGAACCGCCCGCCGCGACCTTCCTCGTTCGCGGCATTTTCATACTCGGCATGCGCTCGCTGTTCATCGTGCGAGGAACCGTCGCATCGGGCACCGTGCGCGCGAAGCAGCGCGTGATCGGCCTCCCGGGTATGGACGCCGAGGTGCAGAGCGTCGAGGCGAGGCTGCTCGATGTGAGCGGCGGCGCATCACAGACGGCGCTCACATTCCACTACACCAAGCAGGCGCAGCTCGAGCGGTGGAAGTCGCTCGTCCTGGAAGGGTCGCTGCTCTCGCTCGCCGCGCCCGGCTGACCGGCGCGCTCGCCTACGCGGGCTGCATCCCCGCGCGGCTTCGTCCGCCGTCGAGCAGCTCGCGAACCTTCGCCGCGAGCCTGGCCGGCGTGAACGGCTTCTCGAGAAACGCGTAGCGCTCGCTCGCAATGCCCCGGCGCGCTGTCTCGTCTCGCGTGTAGCCGGACATGAGCAGCACCTTGATCTCGGGATATCTCAGCGCGATGCTCTCGGCCAGCTCGACGCCGCTCATCTCGGGCATCACCAAGTCCGTCACGACCAGGTCGAGCCTTCCATGATGACGTGAGCATTGCTCGAGCGCTTCCGATCCGTCCGACGCGACGATCACTTCGTAGCCGCATTGCTGGAGTGCACGGCTCGCGACCCTGCGGAGCGCATCGTCATCCTCCACGATTAGCACCGTCTCGCCCCCATTCGTCGCACCCATCGACACGACCTCTTCGAGCGATCGCGATTCCGTCGGCGCGTCGACCCGCGGGAGATAGATCTTGAACGTCGTGCCGTGTCCTATCTCACTGTAGACCGCGATGTAGCCCCCACTCTGCTTGACGATGCCGTACACGGTCGACAGGCCGAGCCCTGTGCCCTCGTGCACTCGCTTGGTGGTGAAGAACGGCTCGAAGATGCGAGCCTGCACCTGGGGTGACATTCCCGAGCCGCTGTCGGTGACCGCAATGACGACGTACGACCCGGCCTCGAGCTGCGCCGCGGTCTCGCGGAGCTGAAACGGACTTTCGAATGTCATGTTCGCCGTCTCGATCGAGAGGCGCCCCCCGCTCGGCATCGCGTCGCGCGCGTTGACGACGAGATTCATGACGATCTGCTCGATCTGCCCCGGATCGGCTGCCACCGCCCCGAGTACGGGATCGAGCGTGAGCACGATGCTGATGTCCTCGCGCAAAAGGCGACGCAGCATCTGCTCGAGCTCGCCGATCACGAGATTGAGGTCGAGGATCTGCGGACGAAGCACCTGTTGCCGGCTGAACGCGAGCAACTGTTTCGTCAGCAGCGCCGCACGTTCTGCCGCGCGCTTGATCTCGTTGACGTCTGCACGCGAGCTCGAGTCCACGTCGATGTCCGCGAGCAGCATCTGGCTGTAACTGATGATGACGGTGAGCAGGTTGTTGAAGTCGTGCGCGACGCCCCCCGCGAGCTGCCCCACGGCCTCCATCTTCTGCGCCTGCCGGTACTGCGCTTCCAGTCGCTTCCGCTCGGTGGAGTCGGAAAAGATGCTGACCAATCCGGTCAGCTTGCCGTCGCGGTGAAGCGCACACTTGGAGATGTTCACGTCGCGCACGCTGCCGTCGCGACGAAGGCGCTGCGTATCGAAGTTGGTGACGAGCGCGCCCTGGTCGAGTCGCCTGCGCTGCTCGCTGAACTCCTGGCGGCGATCCTCCGGGATCAACATGAGCAGCGACTGCCCGATCGCCTCCTGCGCCGTCCAGCCGAACTGCTTCACCGCCGCTTCGTTCCACCGACTGATCGTGAGATCGGGCGCAGCAATGACGATCGCGAGCGGCGAGTCATCGACGACGGCGCGGAGAATCGCGTTGCTCTCGTCGAGCGCGGCTTCCGCAGCCATGCGTTCCGTCACGTCCATGGAGAGGACGATACATGCGGGGCGTCCTTCGAACTCGACGCGATGCGAGAGTGACTCCGTCTGCAACTCGCTTCCGTCTTTGCGCAGGTGACGCCAGCCGCGACTGTGCAGCAGCTCCTGTGTGATCGTCGCAAGCGCCTCTCTCAGCTTCGGCACATCCTCCGGCGGCCGAATCTGCTCGATGGTCATCGCGAGAAATTCTTCCGCAGAATAGCCATACTGAACGGTCGCGGCCTCATTCACCGCGAGGAAGCGAAGCGTCTCCTCGTCGAACATCCACATTGGCACGGGATTGCTCTCGAAGAGGAGGCGATACCGCTCCTCGAGCATTATGGCGGTGTCACGTGCTTCCTCCGCCTCGAGCGTGGCCTCGGTGAGCTCCTGGTTCGCCACCTCGAGATCGGCGGTGAGGGCCTCCTGCTCGACTCCCGCGTCGGTCAACTCCTGATTCGCGACCTGCAGATCCGCCGTCAGCATCTCCTGCTCGGCCACCTGCGCCTCCATCTCGACGGCTTGCTCCTCGAGCTGGGTTTGCTGCTCCAGCGTTCGCGCAGCCTGCGCGAGAAGCTCGCGGCGCATGCGCATGAGCGCGATCAGAACGATCAACGCCTCGATGCCGACGAGCGCGACCTCGCTCCATCGCCACAGCGTATTGCGATGCACCCGGCGCACGTACAGCGCTGCTTCGTTGTCGAGGAAGGCCTCGATGCTCGTTCGCAGCGACACGAATCCCGCCGTACCGGCTCTGGCCTCGCGGCCGATGTGCGCCCGATCGGCGCTGTCTCTCGCCTGGAGGATGCGACCGACATAGCTGCTGTCCCACTGGCGAATCGCGCTCGCGATGAGCGCGAGCTGCGCCTGTTGTTGGGGATTGTCGATCGTGAGATGCTGAAGTGTGTCGAGCTCGCGCGCGAGCGCTGGACGCGCGCGTCGTTCCAGCGCGAGCATCGCGGTGTCGTTCGTGATCAGATAGCCGTCGAGGCTCGCCTGACGGTCGAGTGCCAGGTCGAGTGCGCGCGCGCCCGCGGACTGCACCTGGCTCGTGTGTCGCACCCACAGCGTCGACTGCCATGTGAGATACGACATGACTCCCACCGTGATCGCGAGTGCGCACAATGCGGCGATGGCGCTCGCAGCGAGCCTCCGAATGAGCGGTATGAGTGGCGACGCTTGCGTCATGACGTGGGGAATGGGGACGGGATCGCGGGCGCCGATGAGGAGCCTGGATGCGTTCCCTGTGATTATTACGAGTGAGACGTCATTCGTGTTCGGTTATTAGAAGACTTTAAGAGACGTGTTACTTCTTATGGACGATCCAAATGGGATGATGCTCCTCGAGTGGGCGCCGACCACCTGGAACGCGAGACGGCTCCAGCCTCGACGAATCGAGACTGGAGCCGAAGCAATCGTCCTGCAAACGCCGCTACTTCGTGGCCACATCGATCACGTTGTCGTCCGCTATCCGGTCGATGAGCTTGTTGTACGGATCGATCCCCGCACGGGTCGGCCGCTCGTCGACAACGATCGTGAAGCGTTGGCGCTCCTGCGTGAGCTGCTCCCGCTTCATGTAAAGCGGTTTCTCATCGTCCTTCGCACCGTTGAACACTCCGATGTCGATGAAGTCGGCAAGCGCCATCGGCGTCTCGCCATCGAGCATCTCCCGGGATTTGTGTTGCAGCTAAGTACGCTGCCGGCGTGGAGTATTTCGACGGTGGAATCAACGACCGGACGCTCACATTTGCAAAGCCGGTGCGACGTCGCGCCGAGGTGCGGGGTCGGATCCCCTGATCAGGAGCCAGAGCACGAGTGCCAGTTCCGCGAAGAGGGCGGGTTGCGCGAAGAGAAACGCCTTGCTCGAATACTGAGGAAGCAGCTCGCCCGTAAGGCTCAGGAGCACGTAGGCCACGGCGTTGAGCAGGAGCCAGACGCCGAGAAATCTCGGCAGGAATCGCGAGCGGTATGTGAGCAGTCCGAGGGGAACGAGCCAGAGCCCCCATAGAACTTCCGAGGCAGTGACGAGGTGGCTGTGCTGGCGGAGAAGCAGCAGCACGAGTGCGTCGCGCTGCGGTTTGTCGAACACGTTCAGGAAATCGGCGCCGCGGGCCACCGTGAGGGCGCTCGCGTCGGTGGCGACGTTCACGAAGTAGAGGAGCGCGGGCATGACGCCGCCGAGGACCACGACGAGCACCGCGAGCTGCTGGTCGACGTCCTTGAACAACCGGTAGAAGGCCATCGTCAGATAGATCAGAGCTACGGCGCCAATAAGATCGGCGACCATGCCGAATCGAAAGAGCCACTCGTGTGCGGCAATATTGTCAGCGGTCGCGGTGGCGTTGTCGGTGACGAACAGCTTGCTGGGGATGTAGATCAGCCGAAGTGGGCCGACGAGCACCAGCAACAGGTACCAGAGTCCGGCGACTCGCCCAGGATTGCGGGGTGCGCTCATGCTCTTCCCTCGTTGCAAAGGCCGGGGTGGTGGGGCACTGAGACGTACGGCGAAGGCCGAGGCCCTGTTTCACCTCGCACGGCGAGCAGGCGCAAAAAAAAAGTCTCCTTGGCGGATTCGCCAAAGAGACTCTTATACTATCAGTCGGGGCGAGTGGATTTGAACCACCGACCTCCTGGTCCCGAACCAGGCGCGCTAACCGGGCTGCGCCACGCCCCGAAATTCCGGCGACAAGCTCATATCGCGGGCGGAACTGCACCGCGAGATCATGGTGCGCTCGAAGAGACTCGAGCTTTCAAGCGAACGCGCAACGTAGCGCAGAATCGCGACTTGGGCAACTCCCGGCGGCGCTGGGATGGTGGCTATCTGCACCACTCGGGCGTACATTCGCCGGCGCGCCCACCCTCACACGGCAGTCATGTCGGATCTCCGATCGCGCCTTCAGCAGTCGCTCTCCGGGAACTACACGATTGAGCGAGAGCTTGGCGGCGGAGGCATGTCCCGGGTATTCGTCGCCGAAGAGCACCGTCTCGGGCGAAAGGTGGTCGTGAAAGTGCTCTCGCCCGAGCTCTCGGCGGCGATGTCCACCACGCGGTTCGAGCGCGAGATCCGCGTGGCGGCCTCGCTCCAGCAGGCGAACATCGTCCCGGTGCTTTCGGCGGGCGATCTCGAAGGGCTGCCCTACTACACCATGCCGTACGTCGATGGGGAGAGCCTTCGCGCGCGGCTCGGGCGCGGGCCGCTGTCGATCGCCGAGGCAGTGAGCATCCTGCGCGACCTCTCGCGCGCGCTCGCGTACGCGCACGAGCACGGCGTCGTGCATCGAGACATCAAGCCGGACAACGTGCTCCTCTCCGGGCACACCGCGGTCGTCACCGACTTCGGCATCGCCAAAGCCATCGCTGCCGCCGCTGACAGTTCATCGGGCGCGACGCTGACGCAGCTCGGCACGGCGGTGGGGACGCCGGCGTACATGGCGCCCGAGCAGGCGGCGGGCGACCCCGCAACCGATCA
>JAQBQC010000029.1 GCA_028287205.1 Gemmatimonadota bacterium | reverse complement strand
CGCGCGACCACGAGGGCGCGATACGCCGGCCAGTCGTTGTCGATGCGCGTGAGGTCGCGCTGCGAGCTCGTCGCCACCACCGCGAACGCCGCGAGCGCGGCGGCGGACGCGACGGCCCACCGGCGCGCGCCGCGCCCCCATAGCAGCGCGATGCCCAGCGTCGCAACCGTGGCGGCGACGGTGAAAGCGAGGTAGCCTACGCTCGGGGTGCGCAGCCACCAGCCCCCCGCCACGAGCGCCACGCCCGCGACAAGCGTCCAGAGACGTGTCGTGACTCCGGTGCGGGATGTCGCTCGCGGCGTCACGTTCACTTCATTTTGGTCCGAGATGACCGCTCCCCTCCATGTGCCCGCGACAGGGGCGCAGTTGCTCAAATACACCGCACCAGGCATTGTGGCCGAGATTCTCGCGCGCGATCCGCGCCTGATCATCCCGGTTGGCACCTGCGAGCAGCATGGCCCTCACCTTCCCCTCGGCTGCGCGACCATCATCGCCGAACAGCTGTCGGATGATCTGTCCGACACGTACAAGGTGCTGCGCGCACCCACCGTCGAATATGGCGTCAACGTCGTGACCGCGCGCGAGGCCGTGGGAAATTCGTCGGTGCGACGGAAGACGCTGCACCGGATGCTCAACGATCTCCTCGCGTCGTGGGAAGGGTGCGGCTTCCGGGAATTTATCCTGATCACGGCACACGATCACGATCCGCATCAGGATGCGCTCAGCACCGTGATCACGCGCGAGGCGCGCGTGCGCGTGGTCGATCTGTACGCGATTCGTCTCGACGATCTGCTCGAGGGCCAGCCGGAGCACATGCACGGCGACGAAGCCGATACGTCACTGATGTTGTATCTCGCACCGGAGCTCGTGCGCATGGAATGGGCGCAGGATTTCATGATGAGTCGCGAGCAGCTGCGCCGTTACCGCCGCGGATATTTGCGCGTCCCGAAGGAGAGCGCGGGGTCCATCGGCCGCCCGTCGCTCGCGACCGCCGAAAAGGGACGCGCCATGTACGAGCGCATACGGCAGCGAGTCAGCGAGCGTATTTTTCTCACTCCCGCTCCGGAAGAATGAACGCTTCCCCCTTCCCCGGGTATCATATTTCCGACATGCGCACACTCTCGTTGGTCGTCGCGCTTTCGCTCGCGCAGCCGAGCCTCGCCCCCGCCCAGGTTGTTACAGTGGATGAGGGCTCCTTTACGATCACCCGTGGGGGAACGCGCCCGTCCGATCGCATCGGACAGGAGTCGTTCACCATCCGGCGTACGCGCGGCGCCGGCGGCGATGTCGTCGTCGCCAACGCGACTGTGACGTTCGACACAGAGCATCTCGCGCCCGCGCTCCGCACGGACACGTCGTTCTCGCCGCTCGCGTACCAGGTGGAGGTGCGCACCGGCACCGATGTCGAGCGGCTCCGCGGCCGCATCGGTGGTGGACGCTTCAGCGCACAGCTCAAGAATGCAAAGGGCGAGTCGTCGAAGGAGTACATCGTGTCCGACGGTGCGCTCATTCTCGATGACGACATTTTCCACCAGTACTACTTCCTCGTGCAGCGCGCCCGCGGCGGGTCGGCGACGATTCCCGTGGTCATCCCGCGCCGCAACACGCAGGAGACGATGCGCATCCAGGCCGGCGCCACCGAGCAGGTTCGCGTCGGAACGTCGTCGGTGGAGGCGCGCCACTACACCGTGCAGGAGCCCGGGGGCGCCACCCGGCAGGTATGGGCGGATGCGCAGGGCCGCATTCTCAAGGTTCAGCTCGACGGCGACAAGATCACGGCCACCCGCGACGAGCTCCCCCGCTAGGTCGCTTCGCGCCCACGCTGCGCTACCGTCCGAAACTGTCCCGTACCTGAAACCTCGTAGCGATCCCCGCCGTATTGGGCGTGACTTCGGACACGAGGACAGGAAACGATGCGGTTCACGTCAGTCGCCACGGCCGCCATAGGTGCCGTGGCTGTATTTCTGCCATTCTCGAGCGCTCGTGCCCAGGCGGTGGACTCCACTGGCGGCCCCGAGCTGTCGCTCGATCAGGCCATGGCGATCGCCACCAAGAACAATCCCGATCACCTGCAGATCGTCGAGGCGCGGCGCACCGCGGTCGCCAAGCGTCGCTCGGCCTACGGTGCCCTCCTGCCGCGCGCCGACGCGCAGCTTCAGGGGCTCTACCTCGCGCAGGGTAACACGCTCTCGAGTAACGGCTTCGCGTTCGGCAACGGGTCGAACTCGGAGCAGTCGTCCTACTTCATCGGGCTGACGTACAACATCGGCACGAGCACCTTCCTGAATCCGAAGATCGAGAGCGCCAACGTGCGCGCGGCCGATGCCGATGTGACCAGCTCCGTGTCCACGGTGCGTTCGCAGGTCGCACAGGACTACTTCACGGTGCTCGGCGACCAGGCGAAGGCGCGGCTCGAGGATTCGTTGATCGCGAACGCGCAGACGTCGCTGCAGCTGGCGAAGGCGAAGCTCGCGGTCGGCTCGGGGATCTCGCTCGACGTCTCGAAAGCCGAGGTCAATCTGGGCACGCAGCGGGTGGCTGCGATCAGAGCGAAGAACCAGGTCGCGATCGACCGGCTGACGCTCTTCCAGCACATGGGCGTCGAGGCGCCGCAGAACTCGCGGTTGACGACGATCTACCCGGTGGTGGCTCCGACGTTCACCGTCGACTCCGTGCTCGCGCTGGCGCGCTCTGACAACCCTGCGCTGCAGGCGGCGCGCACGCGCGACGAGTCGGCGCGGCTCGGGATCAAGGCCGCTCGCGGCAGCTACCTGCCCACGCTGCAGGTATCGACGGGACTCGGCGGCTACACGAACTCCTTCACCAATCCGAACTTCCTCATAGGACAGGCGGCCGCGAACAGGGCGAGCTGCCTCACGCAGGATTCGATTCGGGTTGGCGCTGGTCTTTCGAGTCTCCGAGGCCAGTGCGGCCCGCTCATGCCGGACGGCTCGCTTCCGCCGGCGGAAGCAGCGTCGCTTCGCAGCCAGAACAATGCCTTTCCGTTCGGCTTCACGCGGCAGCCGTTCCAGATCAGCGCGACGCTGTCGCTTCCGATCTTCGACAACTTCCAGCGCGAACAGCGCGTGGAGCAGTCCGAGGCGGCGCACAACGATGCGCTCTACATGATTCGCTCGCAGGAGCTGAAGACGACGGCCACCGTAACGGGTGCGTATCTGACCTTGCAGGCGCAAGCGGAACAGGTGTCGTTGTCGGAGCGCACGGCACAACAGGCTCGGGAGGCTCTCCGGCTTGCGGAAGAGCGCTACCGGGTGGGACTCGCTCCCTTTCTCGACGTGAGCGATGCACGCACGCAGTTCGAGCAGGCGGAGAGCGATCGCATCAACTCGGTTTATGATTTCCATAAGGCCTTCGCCGCTCTGGAAGCGGCCGTCGGCCGTCCATTGCGCTAATCGGAGCAACAGATGACTCGACGGGGAAAGGCGATTACCGCGGTTGTGGGTGGGCTCCTGCTGGTGGGCGTAGTGGTGCTCGCCGCGTTCAAGCGCGGAGACAAGCCGGTGGAGGTCCGCCTCGAGAAGGTGCAGAAGCGGGATCTCGTCGCCTACGTCACCGCGAGTGGCCAGGTGCAGCCGCACACCAAGGTGGATGTCGCCTCCGATGTGAGCGGGCGCATCGTCAAGCTCTCGGTGATCGAGGGCCAGATGGTGACGAAGGGGCAGTTCCTGCTGCAGATCGATCCCGCGACGTACCAGGCGGAGGTGCAGCGCGAGGCGGCCGGCGTGGCGTCCGCGAAGGCCGATCTCGCTCGCGCCAAGGCGAATCTCGAGCAGTCGCAGAATTCCTATCGACGCTCGGCCGAGATCGTGAAGGAGAATCCGGCGCTGATCTCCGCGGAGCAGCTCGAGCAGCTGAAGACGACTGTGGACGTGAACAACGCGCTCTACCAGGCGGCATTGCACACGGTCGATCAGATGAATGCCGCGCTGCAGAACTCGCAGTCGAGCCTCGCCAAGACCACGATCCTGGCGCCGATGAACGGGCGCATCACGCGACTCGCGGTGCGGCAGGGGGAGACGGCCGTGCCCGGCACCTTCAGCAAGGACCAGGCGCTGCTGCTCACGATCAGCGACATGAGCGTGCTGGAGACGAAGGTCAAGGTCGACGAGACGGACGTGGCGCGGCTGCACGTCGGCGACACGGCGCAGGTGTTGATCGATGCGTTTCCCGACACGACGTTTCGCGGAAAGGTGATCGAGATCGCGCACAGCTCCGTGTCGGCCGGGACGACGAGTACCGGAGCTTCGGACCAGGCTGTCGATTACGAGGTGCGCGTGCAGCTCATCGATCCGCCCGTCGACACGCGCCCGGACTTCTCTGCCACCGCGAAGATCGTGTGGGATTCGCGCAAGAGTGTGCTGAGCATTCCGATCATCGCGCTCACGGTGCGTGAGCACGAGGCGAACGAGAATCGCGATTCCGCCGCGGTCGCCCTCGGCAAGAAGGCGACGAAGGACATCGCGCAGAAGGATGTGGAGGGTGTGTTCGTAGTGGGCAAGGACAACCGCGTGGTGTTCCGCCCCGTGAAGGTCGGCATTCCGGGTGAGGAGTATTTCGAGGTGCTGAGCGGATTGCAGGAGGGCGAGACTGTGGTGGCGGGCAGCTACCAGGCGATCCGCACGCTCCACGACAGCACGGCGGTGAAAGAGATGAAGAAGGACGACAAGAAGAAGGAGGCAAAAGCGTGAGTCTGGTCGAGCAGGAAGTGGCGATGAGCACGACCGCGGAGCGGCAGGTCGTTACCGGCGCGCCCGGCATCGTGCCTTCTGCGGACTGGGTGATCGTGACGCGCGGCATCACGCGAGACTACGACATGGGCGGCGAAGTCGTCCACGCATTGCGCGGAGTCGAGCTGGCCGTGCGCCGCAACGAGTACGTGGCGATCATGGGCCCATCGGGCTCGGGCAAGTCCACGCTCATGAACCTGATCGGATGCCTGGACACACCGTCCGCCGGCGAATATTGGCTCAATGGCGTGCTGGTATCGCGGATGGCGGATGACGAGCTCGCGCGCGTGCGCAATCGCGAGATCGGGTTCGTCTTCCAGACGTTCAACCTGCTTCCACGCGCGACCGCACTGCAGAACGTGGAGTTGCCGCTGGTGTACGCGGGCGTGGGATCGACGGAGCGAAAGCAGCGCGCGCGCGAGGCGCTCGCGAGCGTGCAGCTCGCGGACCGCATGGATCATCGCCCCAACGAGCTGTCGGGCGGCCAGCGCCAGCGCGT
>JAQBQC010000027.1 GCA_028287205.1 Gemmatimonadota bacterium | reverse complement strand
GCAAACGCGGACATCTACATCAACCTGATGGCGTTCGACGAGCGGGGCGCCAGCGCGACACTGCGCGTGTTGGTGGAGCCGCTGGTCAGCTGGATCTGGCTCGGCGGGGCCATCGTTGTGTTCGGCGCCGGCATCGCATCGTGGCCCCGCCGAAGCAGGGCGACCGGGCTGGCGGACGCCGGAGTGCGCGTGCGAGAGCCGGCGCGCCCCCTGTCACCGCTCGGCGCATCGGCAATGGCGGCGCATGGCGCGCAGTCCGCAGATCCCACGGGTGCCGACTGATGGACTGGCGTCGCTCGACGTTCGGCGCGGCAATCGCGATCCCCGTGATTGCGCTGCTCGCCTTCGGGATGACGCGCGATCCGCGCGACATCCCCTCGCCGCTGCCCGGCCGCGACGCTCCCGATTTTACGCTGGCCTCGTTCGGCTCCGCGGAGCCGAGCGGTGCGGGGCGTGCCGACAGCGTGCATCTCGGGGCGCTGCGGGGCGATGTCGTAGTGGTGAACGTCTGGGCGTCGTGGTGCCTGGCGTGCCGCGATGAGCATCCGGTGCTGCGCGAGGTGGGCAGTCGTTACGCCGGCACGGACGTGCACTTTCTGGGAGTGCTGTACAACGACAACGTGAACAACGGGCGGCGCTGGATCAGGGAGATGGGCGGGCAGAGCTATCCTGCGCTCGAGGATCCGGGAGCGCGCACGGCGATCGACTACGGCGTGTACGGCGTTCCCGAGACATTTTTTGTGGGGCGCGACGGACGAGTCGCATACAAGCACACCGGACCGATCACCGAGTCCGTGCTGCTCGCCAAGATCGAAGAGTTGCGGAAAGTGCAGCCGGTCGCGTCGGCCGCGTCTCCTCGGCCGCCCGCCTCGCCATGAGCGCGCGATGGGAGCATGCGCTGTTCGCGGTTGTGTTGCTCGCTACTCCCGTCGCCGCGCAGCAGTCCATGCCCGCGCCTCCCAGCGCCTCTGTTGCCGGCGATTCCGTACTCGAGCGCGAGACCCGCGCGGTGGCGTCCCAGCTTCGGTGTCCTGTGTGCCAGGGACTCTCCATCGAGGACTCGCCCTCGGAGCTCTCACAACAGATGCGCGCGCTCGTGCGAGAGCAGCTCCGCGCCGGCCGATCGCCCGACGATGTGAAGGGCTATTTCGTGAGCAAGTACGGAGAGTGGATTCTGCTGTCACCGCCGGCGCACGGCGTGAACACGCTGATTTACGCACTTCCGCTCCTGGCGCTCGTCGCTGGCGGTACCGTCGTTGCCGTCATCGTTCGGCGATGGACCAGAGGAGCGAAACCGGTTGAAATGTAAGTAGTTCGCCTGACAGCGCCCCCTGCCGTGCTCGTCTATACTCACGATGGGACGGTGTTGATGCGTGCCTCTGCAGCACCGCGCTCCTCGAGCAGCCGTTTTCGCTCACCCTCCGAGTGCCATCGACATGAGAGCCCTTCGCACGCCCCGCCTCTGTGTCGCCGCCCTACATCTGGGTGCATTCGCGCTGCTCCTCGGCGGATGCGTGAGCACGGATATCGTGTACCGCAATTCCCAGTTTCCTCAGCCTTCGGCGCAGGCGAAAAACTTCGTCGGCTACTCGCAAGCCGACACCAAGCAGACCACCTGTGGGAACTGTCACGTCGATCAGCAAACCAAGTGGTCGGGCACGAAGCACTCGCACGCCTGGGCCGATTTGCAGGCGAGTGGTCATTCGAGCGGTGAATGCCAGGCCTGTCACTCCGTGAATGACAGAGGCAACGCGACCACCGACACGGCCGCGGGCTACACCTCGACGCAGGATGTGCGCTATCAGGACGTGCAGTGCGAGAGCTGCCATGGTCCCGGACTCGTCCACATCACCGCACCGACGATCGAGAACCGCCCACTCGCCTCGATCGCGGTCTCCCTCGGCTCCGACAACGGTTGCTCGGAGTGTCACACAGGGGTGCATTCGCCATTTGTCGAGGAGTGGGCCTCATCGCGACACGGGATCGTGGAAACGGCGCCGAGCACGCGCCCCGAATGCATCGGATGTCACACCGCGCAGGGAGCGCTCGCCGCGTTCGGTGTCAACACGAACTACGTCGAGAAAATGTCGACGACGCCGTTGCCGATTACCTGCGCGGTTTGCCACGATCCGCATGATGCAACCCAGACGCACCAGCTGCGTTTCGCGATCGACGCGCCGAACCTCGACCAGAACCTGTGCATGCGCTGTCACCAGCGGCGCAGCAACCCCGATCCCAAGTCCGCGAACGGGCCGCACTCTCCGCAGGGCCCGACGCTGCTCGGCACCGCGGGCTGGTTCCCGCCCATTCTTATCGCCCAGGGCATCACGGAGATCGACGCCACGCATGGGTCGCAGGTCGCGAACCCGTCGCTCTGCGCAACCTGCCACGTGAATCGCGCGACGGTCACGGACGCATTGACGGGCGCGTTCACCTTTCAGAGCACGGGTCACAACTTCCACGCGATCCCATGCCTCGACGATGGCGGCAAGCCAACGGCGGATACGAGCTGCGTGGTCACGCAGCGCTCGTTCGTTGCCTGCACGGCGAGTGGCTGTCACGGAAGCGAGAATGCGGCACGTGGAGCGCTCATCTCCGTGGAGTCACAAGTCGACCTTCTCGTTACTCAGCTCAATTCTCTGGTCGCGCAGGTTCCGTCGACGGAGTTCGTTATCGGCGACGACAAGATCACGACGGGAGAGGGCGCAAAGTTCAATGCGAGGCTGGCGGCGATGCCTGGACAGCCGGTGCACAATCCCTTCCTCATTCGAACCCTGCTCACCGCGAGCATCCAGCAGGTCGAGCTGGACTATGGGCTGACGCTGTCGGGCGCGGTGGTCGCACCAGTGTCGGCTACGGAGATCGATGCGATCCGTGCACGGAATGCTCGGGCGGCTTCCACCACCGCCCAGCTGAAGCGGTCGCCGTGACGTGATCGGTCGCATCGCGGCCGCGTTCGCGATGAGTGTCGACAGTCTGCACATCGACACACGGGCGGTCGGCGATACGATGACCGTGTTTCACCCACCGCGCGACATCACTGCGGTGGAGCGTGTATTCCGCTGGTTCTTCAGCGTGCCGCAGTGGGTGCAGGTGAGCGGCGCCGCACTCGCGATCACCCTTGGGTTGATCGGCGTGGTCGTGGTCTGGCTGCAGCGCGAGCACCTCGTCGCCTTCGCGCGCAGGCGTCACCTCTCCACGCCCACCCGATGGAAGGTGGGGCTGGGTATCGTCGCACTCGCCGTCGTCGCCATCGTCGCGGTCTCGGGCGCAGCCTTCTTCACCTACTCCCAGCAGGACAATCAGTTCTGCCTGTCGTGCCACACGCTGCACGACGAGATCTTCCAGCGCTTCCAGCAGAGCAAGCATCACACGGTGGCCGACCTGCGCTGCCACGACTGTCACGACGAGCCGCTGCTCGCCGAGACGCGTCAGATCTTCTTCTGGATGACGCGAAGGCCGACGCAGGTCGGGCCACACGCGCCCGTGCCGCGCGCGGTGTGCGCGAACTGTCACATTCGGAAGGACGCCGACAGCAGCTGGAAGCGCATCGTCTCGACTGCGGGACACACCGTGCATCTGCTTTCCGACACGGCGAAGGCGCTGCACATCGAGTGTCTCACCTGTCATGGCGTCACGGCGCATCGCTTCGTGCCGGTGGGACAGACGTGCGCGAAGAGCGGGTGCCATGAGAGCACACCGTTCAAGCTGGGGAAGATGGCGGGACAGACGGCGCTGCACTGCACCGTGTGCCACAACTTCACGGCACCCGTCGGCGAGCACGCCTCGCTCGACAGTGCGAAGCGCGCCCTTATCCCG
>JAQBQC010000015.1 GCA_028287205.1 Gemmatimonadota bacterium | reverse complement strand
GCGATCGTTGGCGGTCCCGCGGACAGCTCGGAGGCCGCATCTATCGCTGATTTTTCCGGCGCGCAAGGGGTGGTTGACGGAACGGCCTCGTTGACGTTGCTTGCCTCAGCCGAATTGATCGGTCGTGCGAAGTTGCTGGTTACTAATGACTCGGCGCCGCAGCATTTGGCATCCGCCATGGGCACGCCCACCATCACTATTTTTGGGCCGACGGTCGAAGCCTTTGGCTTTGGTCCGCTGGCTCCTCACTCCATCTCCCTCGGACTAGACGCGCTTGCCTGTCGCCCCTGCCACCATCACGGTCCTCCCCGCTGTCCCCTCGGGCACTGGCGCTGCATGCGCGAGCTCGGAGTGGACGCGGTCGCGATCGCCGTGGATGAGGTGCTCGGTGCCTGCTGAAGCGACGGGGATGCGCGCATGAGCAACGCACGCACGAGGTACATCGTCGGCGTGGACCTGGGCGGCACCAACATCGTCGTCGGCGCAATGCCCGAGGACGGGAGCCGGCAGCTCGCCGTGCGCCAGGCGGCGACGCAGGCGGAGCTCGGGGCCGAGGCGGTGGTGCATCGCATCGCGACTATGGTGGCGGAAGTCATCGCGGACGTGACGGCGAGCGAAAAGGCGCGCGAGGAGGACTTCCTCGGCGTCGGCGTTGGTGCGCCGGGGCCGCTCGACCGCGAGCGTGGAGTCGTGGTCGTCGCACCGAACCTCGGGTGGCGCGATTTTCCGCTGCGGGACTCGATCTCCGTTCGCACCGGACTGCCGGTCGCGCTCGACAACGACGCGAACTGCGCTACTATCGGCGAGTGGTGGAAGGGCGCGGCACAGGGCGCGAAGAATGTCGTCGGCATCACGATCGGCACGGGCATCGGCGGTGGCATCATCATGAATGGCGTGCTCTATCACGGCTCATCGGATGTCGCTGGCGAGATCGGGCACACGACCATCGACTCGACGGGGCGCTATTGCCGCTGCGGCAACTACGGCTGCCTCGAGGCCTACGCGTCCGGCCCCGCGATCGCGCTGCGCGCGCGCGAGGCGCTGGAGCGCGATGAGGTGTCGATGCTGCGGCGCATGGTCGACGGGCGCCTCGACGAGCTCACTGCCGCAACGATCTACGCCGCCGCGAACGCCGGCGACGCGCTGGCGCTCGAGGTGGTGCGCGACACTGCCAGATTTCTCGGCACGGGCATCGGCAACCTGCTCAACATCCTCAATCCGGATGTCGTGGTGATCACCGGCGGCGTGACCCAGGCGGGCGAGCCGCTCTTCGAGCCGCTGCGCGCCGAGGTGAAGCGCCGCGCGTTCCGTCCGGCGGTCGACGCGTGCCGCATCGTCGCGGGCACGCTGCGCAGCAGTGCCGGCATGGTCGGTGCGGTCGCTACTTTCAAGCAGCAGCGCCTCGGGGCGGTCTGAGATGATGCGTCGCAAGCGACTCGGCGTCGTTAGCACCTTCGTGTGGGACACGATCTACGGACGCGATCCGCGCTCGGAGCCCGTCACGGAGTGGGGTGGTTGCGCGTACGCGCTCAGTGCGCTCGACGCGAGCCTTGCCGACGACTGGGAGATCGTGCCGCTCGTGAAGGTCGGAGACGATCTCGCGGCGCGTGCGCGCGAGTTCATCGCCACGTTGCGCCACGTCGCACCGGATGCGGCGCTCATCGGCGTGCCCTACCCGAACAATCGAGTGGAGCTGCGCTATGAGACCAGCGAGCGCCGTGCGGAGAAGCTCACGGGCGGGCTGCCCGGATGGAGCTGGCTCGGGCTCAAGCCGCTGCTCCGCGACCTCGATGCACTCTACATCAACTTCATGAGCGGTTGGGAGCTCGATCTCGAGACTTGCCAGCTCATCCGCCAGAACTTCACGGGCCCGATCTACTGCGATCTGCACATGAAGGTGCACGCCGTGCAGCCGGACGGATGGCGCGTGTTGCAGCCGCTGCCGAACATCGATCAGTGGTGCCGCTGCTTCGACCTGCTGCAGATGAACGAGGACGAGGTGACGACGGTCGCGCGCGACCCGATGGAGCTCGCCGCCACGGCGATGATGGCGGGCGTGCGATGCCTCACCGTGACGCTTGGCTCGCGCGGCGCCGTCTACTTCGCGGCACCGGGCTTCGATCGCCTCGCCGACCTGAAGGCGCCGAGCGCGGCATTGAGCGATGTCGGTCCGCTGCGCACGGCGCTCGTTCCCGTTCCGACCACCTTCGACAGCGGCGACCCGACCGGCTGCGGCGATGTATGGGGCGCGACGTATTTCTCGCGCCTGCTCGCCGGCGACGACATCACCGCGGCGATGCGTGCCGCGCACGGCGCGGCTGCACGCAACGTGACGTTCCGCGGTGCCTCCGGGCTCACGCGCCACCTGCGCGGAGAGCTGATCACGCAATGACCACCGTAATCAATCTTCCCCCATCGCTCGACGAGCGCACCTTCGAGACCGTGCTCGAGCACCTCGCCCCGATTCCGATCGACGAGAAGGTGCTGCTCGACGGGCGCCACACGCGATGGGCGTCTCCGTACGGGCTCACCGCGCTGCTCACGATCGCGCAGACGCGCGCCGAGAAGCCGGCGCTGGTGTCGCCGGAATCGGAGGAGACGGGGTCGTACTGGGCTCGCACGGGCTTCTTCAGGCACGCCGAAGAGCTGTTCGAGATGCACGGCAGCACGCATCGCGCGCGCTCCAGCGGCGAGTCCGATGTCCTGCTCGAGATCACGCCCGTCGCCAAGAGCGAGGACGTGCACGAGGTGGTCGGGCGCATCCAGCAGAAGTCGGCGTCGATTCTCGTGAAGGAGCTCAACATCGACGCGAAGGCGACGATGGGCTTCGCCATGACGCTCTCCGAGGCGTGCCAGAACATCGTCGAGCACGCCGGCCGCGGCGGGTGGGTGGCCGTGCAGACGTATCGGTGGCAGAAGCGCCTGGGACGCCGCGTCGTGGTCATCGCCGTGTGCGATGCGGGCGTCGGCTTTCGTCAGTCGCTCGAGAGCGCGCAGGGCCGTCGCATGAGCGATCGATGGGATGACGGCATGGCGCTCGAGGAAGCAGTCATTCGCGGCGTCAGCCGCTTTCGTGATCCGGGGCGCGGGCAGGGACTCGCCGGCGTCCGTCGCTATATCGGCCGGTGGGACGGCAAGCTGTCCGTTCGCTCCGGCACCGCTCGCATCGCAATCGTTCCGAGCTGGGATGAGGATGTCCCGCTCGAAGAGAAGCTTCCGCCATTTCCAGGGGCCCAGATGCAGATAACCATACCGGAGCGGATTACCGACCGGTGATCAATCACATCGACCTCAGCACCGTGCTTCGCCGCACCGTGTGCGATCTGTACTCCGATCTCGTTACGCGCCCCACGGGCGCTGCGGTTCGAGACGGCATCGAAAAGCAATTGTCGGAGCTCGGCGATCGCTCGCTCACCGTGATCGACTTCTCGCACGTGGGTCTTCTCGACTATTCGTGTGCGGACGAGATCGTGGCAAAGCTCCTCATGCGCTACGCCGAGGCGAGCGCGCCGCGAGATGCGTACTTCCTGTTTCGGGGCGTGAGCGATTCGCATCTGGATGCCATCGAGACGGTGCTGGAGCGGCACGGGCTCGCGATCGTCGCGCAGGCGGAGGATGGCACCGTCGTGCTCGTGGGCACCGTCGATGATCCGGAGCGCCGCGCGTGGGAAGCCATGCTGCGGATGGGACGTGCCATGGCCGGCGATCTCGCCCGCGAGGCGGAGATCGCACCGGAGCAGGTGGATCGCGTGATCGGCGCACTGTGCCGCCGGCGGCTCGCGATGGAGCTCGATGGCGGATACGTCGTCGTAGGCGCGGTGACGTGAGTGATCAGCACAATGCGCCACTGCGAGTGGCGCAGCTGATCGCGACGCGCGCGGGCGACGCCGATCGCGGAACGGAGGTGCGCATGCGCGGGGACGATGCGCGCATGCGGCTGATCAGCGATGGGGAGCTCGTATGGGTGCACGGTCCGCGGCGGCAGGAGCTCGCCACCGTGCGCATCGACGACAGTCTTCCCCGCGGCGACATCGTGCTGCGGGATGTGGCGGGCGCGTCGCCCTCGGAGATCGTTACTCTTGTGAAGGCGGCATACGGAACGCCGCGCGATCCAGGCCTCGTTTAGCCTCTCGGAGTAGCCGGTGACACACAGCAACAAGCCTCAGTCGCTCGCGACCCTCGCCGTGCACGGCGGTCGCGACGCGCTCGCGACCGACGAGCCCGTGGCATTTCCGCTCTATCAGAGCGTGAACTTCAAGCAGGAAGCCGGCACCGCGGCTGGCATGCGCTATCCGCGCTACGGCAACAACCCGAATGCGGAGCTGGTGCAAAAGCGGCTCGCGCTGCTCGAGGGCGCGGAGGCCGGACTCGTGCTCGCGAGCGGCCAGGGCGCGACCGCGTGCGCGCTCCTCGCGCTGCTGCGCTCCGGCGATCACTTGCTCGCGAGCAGCTGGATCTACGGCGGCACGCAGCAGCTCGTGACGAAGGAGCTGCCCGGCATGGGCATCCAGTGCACGCTCGTGGATCCGATGGAGTCGCGCGGCTGGCGCAAGCGACTGCGCAAGAACACCCGCGCCATTTTCGTCGAGTCGCCCGTGAACCCCACCGCTCGCGTGCTCGACCTCAAGCCGATCACCGCGCTCGCTCGCGAGCTGGGTCTGGCGCTCGTGGTCGACTCGACCTTTGCGACGCCTGTCGGCTTCCGTCCCATCGAGCACGGCGCGGACGTCGTGATCCACTCCGCCACGAAGTTCCTCAACGGGCATCACGATGTGATCGCAGGCGCGGTGCTCGGCACGGCGACGTACATCGAGGAAGTGCGCCAGAAGATGATCCTCTGGGGGCAGGCGCCCGATCCATTCGCCTGCTGGCTCCTCGAGCGCGGGCTCAAGACGCTCGACGTGCGCGTCAAGCGCGCCACGGACAACGCCATGCGCGTCGCGCTGTGGTGCGCCACGCGCCCCGAGCTGAGCGCCGTGCTCTATCCCGGACTTCCCGACCATCCCGACCACGAGATCGCGCTCGCCACGCTCGATGGCATGGGGGCAATGCTCGCGATCGTGCATCGCGACGGAGGCGACGCGATGACGAACGTGGTGCGACGGCTTCAGCTCATCGCGCACGCACCCAGCCTGGGCGGCGTCGATACGCTCGTCTCCGAGCCGCGCTTCACCTCGCACGAGCATCTCTCCGCGAGCGAGCGCGCCGCGCTCGGCATGCCGGATGGCTTTCTCCGCATCAGCGTCGGCATCGAGGATCCGGACGACATCATTGCTGATCTCGATCAGGCGCTGCGCGGCTGAGATGCGCTGGAGTGGGCACGCGCCGCTGTCGCGCGTGTATCTTCCCGTAACCGTACCGCTCGCCATCTTTCGCGATCCCCGACCGAGCGCGCTCCGCCGATGATCCGATTTTCGCACGTCGTCAAGGAATATCCGCGCACTGGACTCGCCCTCCAGGACGTGACCTTTCGCGTGAACAAGGGTGAGTTCGCCTTTCTTACCGGGCCGAGCGGCGCGGGGAAGTCGACGATCCTCCGACTCGTGATCGTCGAGGAGACGCCAACGGCGGGCGAGGTTCGCGTGAGCGGCAGCCTCACCTCGTCGCTGCCGCGCAAGGAGATTCCGCGGCTGCGGCGCAAGATCGGCGTCGTCTTCCAGGACTTTCGCCTTCTCGAGGATCGCACCGCGGAAGAGAACGTCGCCTTCGCGCTGGAGGTCACTGGCGCGCCGCGCGACGCGATCTCGGCGCGCGTGAGCCGCCTGCTCACACAGGTCGGGCTCGCGAGCAAGGGGACGAGCTATCCGAAGGAGCTGTCGGGGGGCGAGCAGCAGCGCGTGGCGATCGCGCGCGCGCTCGTGAACGATCCCGTGCTCCTCGTAGCGGACGAGCCCACCGGC
This sequence comes from Gemmatimonadota bacterium, assembly GCA_028287205.1. Taxonomy (GTDB): domain Bacteria; phylum Gemmatimonadota; class Gemmatimonadetes; order Gemmatimonadales; family Gemmatimonadaceae; genus FEN-1250. The sequence goes on along the minus strand of JAQBQC010000015.1, from coordinate 1,616 downwards.
AATCTCGACGATCGGGCGACGCGCGGCGTGTTCCAGCTGCTGCGCGACATCAACGCCGCGGGCCCGGCCGTGCTCATGGCGACGCACAATCTCGAGCTCGTCAAGCGAACCGACTACCGGGTGATCGAGGTGAACCGCGGTCAGCTGGTCTTCGACTCGGCTGAAGGGAACGGCGCGGGCGTCGTCTCCACTTCGACGCCGACCTGATGCGGCTCACCTTTCGGGAAGTCATGCTCGGCGTGCGCCGCTCGCCGCTGCTCAGCACCCTCAGTGTCGTCACGATCGCGTTCAGCCTCTTCGCCTTCGGTTTGTTCGGACTGCTCGTGCTCAACGTCGATCGCGCGCTGCGCGGCGTGGAAGAGCACGTCGAGATCGTCGCCTTTCTCGCGGACGGCACGCTCCCCGAGGCCGTGAGCGCCGCCATGGGCGACATCTCCGCATTCCCCGAGGTGGCGCTCGTGCAGCAGGTGTCGCCCGAGCAGGCGCTCGCACGCGCGCGCGCGGAGCTTCCGGAATTTCAGGATGTGTTCGACGCGAGCTTTCTTCCGCCATCCATCGAGGTGCGGCTCAAGGAAGGTCATCGCGATCCCGTGTCCGTGAAGGACGTGACGCAGCGCATCCAGACGTATCCCTTCGTCGATGACGTGCGCTACGGCGAGGACTGGGTGAAGAAGCTCTATGACATCCGGAACATCGCCGGTGCGGCCGGGATTGCGCTCGGGCTCCTGTTCGCTGCGGTCGCTGTGATCATCATCGGCACGACCATCCGCATGACCGTGCTGGCGCGCTCGCGCGAGATCTCGATCATGCGCCTCGTCGGCGCGACCGATGGCTTCGTGCGCCGCCCATTCCTGGTCGATGGATTTCTGAAGGGGCTCGTAGGCGGATTGCTCGCGCTCCTGCTCACCTGGGGCGCGAGCTCCGTGATCAGCCACAATCTCATCCAGACGAGCTTCTTCGATCCCGGCATCGCCACACTCGGCGTGATCGGCGGCGGCATCATCGGGCTGCTCGGCAGCGCACTGTCCGTCGGGAGGCATCTACGCCGCGTCTGAGCGCGCGCATCGCCTTGATGCTCGCGCTGCTGCTCTCCGCTGCTCCAGTGGCACGTGCGCAGCAGAACGCCGATCAGAAGAGCGCGGAGCAGCGGCTCAAGGATGAGAGGGCGCGGCTCGAGACGCTCAAGAACGAGCGCGAGGAGCTGCAGCGCCGGCGCACGAGCCTTCAGAACACGGTGCACGATCTCTCGGAGGAGGTCGAGACCCTCGACCGCGAGGCCGACGTCACCGCGCGCGTGATGCATTCGCTCGATGCGCAGCTCGACGCGATCTCGAGCGAGGTCGGCACCACCACCTCCGATCTCGTGCGCGCGCAGGACGAGATCACGGTCAAGCAGGCGACACTGCGGCGCCGCCTGGTGGACATCGACAAGCGCGGACCGCTGTTCTCCTTCGAGGTGCTGCTCTCCGCGCGGAGCTTCGGCGAGCTGCTCGCGCGCTACAAGTATCTGCATCTGCTCGCGGTGCGCGATCAGACCCTCGTGCATCGCGTGGAGGATCTGCGCAATCAGATCAACCATCAGCGCGCGAATCTCGTGCGCTTCCAGGAGAGCATCA
>JAQBQC010000007.1 GCA_028287205.1 Gemmatimonadota bacterium | reverse complement strand
ATGTTCGCGTCGATGGCCAGCTTGATCTTGGTGCCCACGCCATCCGCGCTCGACACGAGCAGCGGAGCGCGCATTCCCTCGGGCATGCGAAACATGCCGCCAAATCCGCCGAACACACCGCGCGTCCCCGCCGTGAACGTCGACTCCACGAGCGACTTGATCCGGCTCTTCGCGTCGTCGGCCGCCTCGATGTCGACTCCCGCCGCGCGATAGTCGAGCGGCGACGTCACGGCATGACCTCTTTCTCGAACGCGACGAGCTTCCGGAACTCATCGATGCGCGCGTTCAGATCCTCCTTCGTGATCTCGAAGAAGCGATCGACCGAGAAGCGCTCGACCGCGAAGGAGCCCATGGCGCAACCGCACACGACCGCCCGGCGCATGTTGCCCTCGCTCAGATCGCCCGTCTGTGCGAGATAGCCGAAGAAGCCGCCGGCGAACGAATCGCCCGCGCCCGTCGGATCGAAGACGCTCTCGAGCGGATACGCCGGTGCGAAGAAAATGCTCTTGGCGTTGAACATGAAGGCGCCGTGCTCGCCCTTCTTGATGATGACGTGCTTCGGCCCGTGCGCCATGATCCAGCGCGCGGCCTTCACGAGATTCGTCTCCTCCGTGAGCTGGCGCGCCTCGCCGTCGTTGAGCGTGACCATGTCCACTTCCTTGAGCAGCGCGAGCAGATCGCCGCGGCGGCTCTCGATCCAGAAGTTCATCGTGTCGCACGCAACGAGCTTGGGCTTGCGCACCTGGCGCAGCACCTCGAGCTGGAGGCGCGGATCGATGTTCCCGAGAAAAACGAACGGTGTATCTCGAAACTGCTCGGGAATCTTCGGAAGAAAGTGCGAAAAGACGCCGAGTCGCGTCTCGAGCGTTTCCGCCGAGTTGAGATCGTGGCGGTAGCGCCCGCGCCAGCGGAAGGATTCGCCCTCCGCGTGCTCCAGTCCGGCGAGGTCGACTCCTCGCGCGCTGAGGCGCTCGAGCTTGTCGACGGGAAAGTCGCTGCCGACGATGCCGACCATTTGCACGCGCGTAAGCAGGCTGGCCGATGCCGCGAAGAAGGTGGCCGAGCCTCCGATCACGTTCTCTGCCTTGCCGAACGGTGTCTCGATGGAATCGAGGGCGACGGATCCGACGACGAGCACGGTCATGAGTCGGTGGATGGAAGTCGGAGAAGTGCGAACGTGTTGGACATCGGGATCACATGCGCTCGGGTGCCGCGATGCCGAGCACCGCGAGTCCGTTGCGCAACACGATGCGGCTCGCGTGCGCGAGGAAGAGCCGTGCGTTCATGATGGCCGGCGGCTGATCGAGCACATGATGCTTGTGATACCACGTGTGCACCAGCTGCGCGGTGTCGTGCAGGTAGCTCGCGATGCGATGCGGCTCGAGCGCCTCGGCGGCGCCAGCGAGCAGCGACGGAAAGTCGAGGAGCGCCTTGACGAGCTCGCGCTCTTCGGGCTCGACGAGCGCATCGAAGTCGACACTGTCCGACGAGAGCGTCGCGGGGTCGATCGCGCCGACGCGGAAGATGCCGCAGAGCCGTGCGTGCGCCATCTGGATGTAGTAGACGGGATTTTCCTCGGACTGCGCGCGCGCGAGATCGATGTCGAAGACGAGCTCAGATTCGGCTTTGCGCATCGAGAAGAAGTAGCGCACCGCGTCGCTCCCCACATCCGACACCAGCTCCTGAAGCGTGACGAAGGAGCCCGAGCGCTTCGAGAATTTTACCTCTTCCCCGCCACGCATCAGCTTCACGAGATTGTGCAATACGTATTCCGGATAGCCGTTCGGAATTCCGACATTGAGCGCCTGCAGCCCGGCGCGCACGCGTGCTGTTGTGCCGTGGTGATCGGTGCCCTGGACGTTGATGGCGCGCTGGAAGCCGCGCCCGAACTTCGAGACGTGGTAGGCGACGTCGGGGAGAAAGTACGTATAGGTGCCATCGCGCTTGCGCATCACGCGATTCTTGTCGTCGCCGAAGTCCTCGGTACGAAGCCAGAGCGCGCCGTCTTCTTCGTACGTGTGTCCACTCGAGGCGAGCGCGCGCACGGTCGCATCGACGGCGCTCTCGCCGGCGTCGCCGCCGAGCATGGGCGCGATCGCGCGCGCGGAGCCAGGTGCGTAGAGGCTCGACTCGAGAAAGTAGGTGTCGAAGACGAGACCGAACGCCTTGAGATCGCGATCCTGCGTCTTGCGAAGCTCATCGACGGCAACGCGCACGAAATCAGGATGCGTGCGCACGAAGTCGAGAATGGCGGGCGCAAGCGCAACTGGATCGTTCTGGAATGACCCGAGCAGCTCCGCGGGCATCTCGCGCTCCAGCAGCTCCGTTGCGTTGCTCGCGCCGCGATCGGCGATGTACGCGCGCGCGACGTCCAGCACGTATTCGCCCTGATACCACCCCTCCGGGAATTCCAGTGGATGCCCCGCGAGCTCGCGCAAGCGCACGACCACCGACGCCGCGAGATTCTGGATCTGCACCCCGGCATCGTTGTAGTAGTACTCGCGCGACACCGACCATCCACTCCACTCGAGCAGCGCACTGA
>JAQBQC010000005.1 GCA_028287205.1 Gemmatimonadota bacterium | reverse complement strand
AGTGATGATCGGGTCCGCCGGCTTCGCGCGCGCACTTCACGAGCATCGCGAGACTCAGATGACCGCGCTCGCCCGGGGGCGTGCGCAGCCCGCCCCACGTCGCGCAGCCATAGCCGCCGATCTCTCCCGCGGCGCAGCGCTCCTCGAGCATCTCGAAGGCGGCGCGGATGCGTCGCGCAAGCTCCGGCTCCTCGATCGCATCGAGCTGCTGCTCGGGATTGTGCAGATAGTATAGGTCGATCGTCTCGATGCCGAGGTTCGCGCGACTGCGCGCGAGCTGATTCGCGAGAAATGCGGGCGTGAGACAGTGCCCGCCCGCGACGATATCCTCGGCGCGCATGATTCCCGGGTCGAGATACTCGCGCTTCACGTACTCCTGGTAGTCCTCGCGCCTCGCCGGCTGAGTGCCATCGAGCGGGATGTAGCCGCCTTTCGTGCACACGACGAGCTCGTCGCGCGATGCGGTTTCCATTCGCACCGCGCGAGAGAGCGCCTTTCCGAACGCGCGCTCCGATCGCTGGCACCGATAGTTGATCGCGCTGTCGAGCAGGTTGATCCCCGTGGCGATCGCGTGGTGCGCGGTATCGGCATAGCGAATGTCGTCGGCATCGTCGCACTCGCCGAGATAGCTGCCGAGGCCGATGGAGGAAACGAGTACGCCGCCGGGGGAGAGTGGACGGAGGAAATCGGATGCAAGCTTCGCAGCCGCGCGGGCGCGATAGCGTGCGGTGCCGGCGGCGGTCGCGCGTCCGGCGAGCATCGTTCCGCGTGTGCGGGGAGAAGTGGTAGCCACGCAGTGAGGGTACGGAACAGTGGGCGCGCGAGCAAGTGCATGTGCGCCAATGACGCGGCCGCTATGGCCCCACGTGCGCTTCGCTAAATTGTCACGATCGGACTCGAATCCTTCTCCATGGTCAGGTATCCTGTGCGCGTTCCTGTGTTGGTCGCCCTCGCGAGTGTCCTCGCGTGCTCTCCCGTGTCGCATCCATCCCAGGCGGCGGCGCCCGCGGTGGCGCCGGTGCGGGTCGAGTCGCTGACCGTTCCCGTAGTACGGTCGGCGCAGGCGGAGAGCACCCCGCGCATGACGACGCGGCCCGATCCGTTCGCGCGACTCGATCGCATGGATTGGCCACAGCCGAGCCGCGTGCGCGCGGCGGACGGGCATCCCGGCCCCGACTATTGGCAGCAGCGCGCGGACTACGACATCGTCGCGACGCTCGATACCGCGCGCCACACGATCAAGGGACGCGTCACGCTCGCGTACACGAACAATTCGCCCGACACGCTGCACTACGTATGGATGCAGCTCGATCAGAATCTGTACAAGTCGGGGAGCGAGGGCTCGTACCTCTTTCCGGACGACACGCGATTCGGCGATCGCGGCTTCGAAGGCGGCTACGAGATTCAGAATCTCGTCACGAATGGCGCCCGCGCGACATCCGACGTGCGCGGCACGCAGATGCGCATCGCCCTGACGGAGCCGCTGGCCCCGCGCGGTGGCAAGGTGACGATCGCGATGGACTATGGATTTGCGGTGCCGGAGCACGGCTCCGATCGCATGGCGCGCGACGGGCCGCTCTACGAGATCGCGCAGTGGTATCCGCGCGTGGATGTGTACGACGATGTGCGCGGGTGGAATACCGACCCGTACCTCGGACAGGGCGAGTTCTACCTGGAGTACGGCGACATCAACTTCGCCGTGACCGTTCCCGCCGGGTACGTGATCGCGGGCAGCGGACTGCTGCAGAATCCGCAGGAGGTGCTCACCGCGGCGCAGCGGGCTCGCCTGGCGAGTGCTGCGCGCAGCGACTCGATCGTTCGCATCATCACCGAAGCGGAGTCGAAGCCGGTGGCGACACCGGGAACAAAGACATGGCGATTCCGCGCGCAGCACGTGCGGGATGTCGCGTGGGCGGGCGCGCCGGACTTCCGCTGGGACGCGACGAGCTGGAAGGGAGTGCTCACGCAGGCGTACTACGAATGGCCGAAGGCGGGCCCGGAGTGGACGCGCGCGGCCGAAGAGACGCAGTGGACGGTCAGGACCTATTCGCAGTTCGTGCTGCCGTATCCGTATCCGCAGGCGACGTCGGTGGCCGGACCAGTGGGCGGGATGGAGTATCCGATGATCGTGTTCGTGAACTACGCGACGCAGGAGTCGGATCCGAACGGCATCTTCACCACGCTCGACCACGAGCACGGACACGAGTGGTTCCCGATGATCGTGGGGTCGAACGAGCGGCGCTACGCGTGGATGGACGAGGGCTTGAACACGTACATCAACACGTTCTCGAACGAGCAGCGGTTCCCGCGCAACTATCAGTGGCCCCGCTACATGGAAGATTGGAGAAGGAGCATCCTGACGGGTGAGCAGCGTCCGCTGATGACGCCTCCGGACCGAGTGCCGCCGGCCGCGCTGGGCGCGATCGGCTACGACAAGCCGGCCGCGGTGTTGCTCGCGCTCAGGAATCACGTCGTCGGCCGGACGGCATTCGACCGGGCATTCCGCGAGTACGCCGCGAGCTGGGCGTTCAAGCACCCGACGCCGGCAGATTTCTTTCGCACGGTCGAGAGCGCGACGGGGGAGGATCTCGCATGGTTCTGGCGCGGCTTCTTCTACACGACGGACGTGCTCGACATCGGCATCGACACCGCGTCCACCGTGTCGAGCGACGGCCGGAACATCGCGCTCATTCAGCTCAGGAAGCACACGTCGATTCCGTTCCCGGTGGAGCTGCGCCTCAAGCTCTCCGACGGCACGACACAGGATGTGAAGCTGCCTGTGGACGTCTGGTTCCTCGGCGATCGCTACACGGCGACGATTCCGGTGCGCTCACCCCTCGCGGGGGCGCGGCTCTGGCCCGACGGTACCGTTCCCGATTTCAATTCGTCGAACGATACGTGGGGGAACGCGCCGCCCGAGGACAAGCTCGGGCCGGTGAGTACCGGGGGGCTCGTAAGCTCCATGAATACGCAGCCTTAGGTCCAGCTGCGCGCTTCAACGGGCGTCGCGGGCCAATGGTGGCTCTTGCAATCCTCGGGCAGTAGATTTCGACGCGGGCTATTTCGCCCTCGCATGCCAGCCGTTCCGTAGCCGAATAAGTGTTCTTCCGGCCGCTCCCAGCGTGCCGTGCCACAGCGGTTTTCATCTTCAGGTCAGGAAGCAATGCCAGGATTTGCAATGTGGGCGACGCATTGGTGGAAGCCGGTGCTCTTCGTCGTCATCGCTGGTCATCTCACGAACGTCTGCGTGACGCTCTTTCTGCATCGCGCGCAGACACACCGTGGCGTGACGTTCAGCAAGCTGGCCGAGATTCCGATGCGGGTGTGGCTGTGGCTCTCGACGTCGATCGTGACACAGGAGTGGGTGGCATGCCACCGGAAGCACCACGCGTTCGCCGACCGTGAAGGCGATCCGCATTCCCCGGTCATGGAAGGCTTGCGGGAGATCATCCTGAAGGGAGCGTTCTACTATCGCCAGGCGGTTCGTCAGCCCGGGATTCTGGAGAAGTACGGGAAGGGAACGCCCAACGACTGGCTCGAGCGCTACGTGCTCGCGCGGCTCAACTGGCTCGGCCTCGTGCTGATGCTCACGATCGATGTGTACCTGTTCGGCTTCTACATCGGACCACTCGTGTGGGCCGTGCAGATGCTCTGGATTCCCTTCTGGGCCGCGGGAATCATCAACGGTGTGGGCCACGCGCTCGGCTACCGCAACTACGATGTGAAGGATGAGAGCCGGAACATCTCCCCGATCGCGATCTGGCTGGGTGGCGAGGAGCTGCACAACAATCATCACGCCGACCCGCACTCCGCGAAGTTCAAGGCGAAGTGGTACGAGTTCGACATTGGCTGGGTGTACATCCGCATGCTCGCCGCGGTGCGCCTGGCGAAGATCCGTTACGCGCGCGCCTGAGCGCGCGCGATCCCCGCTTTCGAGACTGACCGATGGCTGAAGTGACGTGCACTCGCTGCGGCAACACGCGCGAGGGGCTCGAGCGTCCACCGCTTCCCGGGCCGCTGGGCGCCCGGGCGCAGGAGGAGATCTGCGGCGAGTGCTGGAAGCTGTGGCTGAAGCAGCAGACGATGCTGATCAACCACTACGGGCTGAATCTGATGGACCCGCAGGCGCGCCAGTTCCTCACGAAGAACATGGAGACCTTCCTGTTCAAGACGGGAAAGGACGAGCAGGTGGACACGAGCAAGCAGGGTACGATCAACTGGTGACGACCGGATGGCGGAAGCCGGCGCGGAAGTCTTCGCGCGCGCTGCTCTTCACCGTGATGCTGCTTGCCGCGTGCAGGTCCACGGCCGCGCGCCCAGAGAGCTCGCGTCCGTCCACGGCTGCGAGCCGTCCACGCTCGCCGCAGTGCGGCTCGAAGAGCGATGCCGGATGGGTCGATTGCCAGCTCGCCGGAATGACACTGCGCGACAAGGCGGCGCAGATGGTGTGGCCGCAGGTCTTCGGCGACTACGTGTCCGCGGACGCGCCGCAGTGGCGGAAGATCAGCGGATGGATCACGCAGCAGCGGGTGGGCGGGATCATCATGTCGGTGGGCTCGCCGCTCGAGATCGCGGCCAAGCTCAACGCGCTGCAGCGCATGAGCGACCTGCCGCTGCTCGTGGGGGGCGACCTCGAGTTCGGCGCGGGGTATCGCGCGCGCGGCGGATACTTTCTCCCGAACGGCATCGACCTCGGCGGCGCGGTGCTCTTTCCGCCCGAGATGGCGATCGGCGCCACACGCGACACGATGCTCGCGTACGAGCAGGGGCGCATCACGGCGATCGAGGGGCGCGCGATCGGATTCCACATCGACTTCTCGCCGATCCTCGACGTCAACAACAATCCCGCCAATCCCGTGATCAGCACGCGCTCCTTCGGGGAGGAGCCCGCTTTGGTCGCGCAGCTGGGCGCCGCGTTCATCCGTGGTGTGCAGGAGCACGGGATGATCGCGACGGGGAAGCATTTCCCCGGGCACGGCGATACGGGAACGAACTCGCATCTCGCGCTCCCGGTCGTGCGCGCATCGCGGGCGCGGCTCGACAGCGTCGAGCTCGTGCCGTTCAACGCTGCCGTGAAAGCAAACGTAGGAGCCATCATGACCTTTCATGGCTCCATGCCCGCGCTCGACTCGAGCGGCGCGCCGGGAACGCTCTCGCACAACGTGCTGACTTCGCTGTTGCGTGACGAGATGCACTTTCACGGACTCGTGGTCTCGGACGCGATGGACATGGGTGGTGTGCTCAACACCTACGGCGCGGTGAACGCGGCGCAGATGGCAGTGGCAGCCGGCGCGGACGTGCTGCTGCAGCCGCAGGATGTGGCGACGACCGTCGATGCGGTGGTCGCGGGGGTCACGTCCGGGCGTTACACCGAGGCGCGACTGGACGAGTCGGTGCGGCGAATTCTCGCCACGAAGGCGGGGCTGGGGCTGCGGACGCGCCGGCTCGTGGATCTGGACAGCGCGCGAGCGATCGTCGGGGATTCTGCGGACGTCGCGATCGCGCGCGTGGCCGCGGAGCGCTCGATCACACTCGTGCGCGACAGCGCGCACCAGTTGCCGCTGGGCCGCCTCAATCATGGGGCGCGGATCCTCTCCGTGACGTACGCACACCGTGCCGACCTGGGCGCTGGTGTGACGTTCGATGCGGAGCTGCGGAAGACGTTCCCGGCGCTGCGCCCGGAGTACGTGAACGCGGACGACGAGCGCCCGGATTTCTTTCGCCTGTTGTCGATTGCGGACTCGGCGGATGTGATTCTCGTGAGCTCGTACGTTGCGCACAGCTCGACAGTAGCGACGGTGAATGTGCCGCGGCCGTTCGTGGATTTCATTGGGGAGTTGCAGCGGCGAAAGGAACATCCGATCGTGATGGCATTCGGAAATCCCTATCTGCTTCAGCAGATTCCGGATGTGTCCGCGTACGTCGTCGCGTGGGGCGGATTTCCGGTCTCGCAGAGTGCGGCTGCGCGCGCGGTGCTTGGACTCACACCGATGACGGGAAAGCTACCGATCACGATTCCAGGACCTTGACATTAGTCGCGTTTCGCGACTAATTCATTCATGCCAGCTCGCACTCCCGCAGTACGCTCCGGAACGCGTCGCTCCGCACCATCAATTGACGTTGTCGTCGTCACGCCGCGCGGCCGTCGGCTCATGGTCCTCCTCGTGCGCGCGCCCGCGAAGTCGAGAGAGCGCTGGCAGCTGCCATGGCGTTCGCTGCGCCCAGGCGAGACCATCGATGACGAGGCCGCCAAGCTCGCCAGGAAATCGCTCGGCACCGCTCCCTCCCTGGTAGAGCAGGTGGCCGCTTTCGGCGACAAGCGTCGTCATCCCTCCGGCGCGGAGCTGTCAGTCGCGTTCCTGGCGCTCGTGGATGAGGAAACAGGCGAAGGCGTGGTGGGCGACGCCATGTGGCATGCGGTGGAGGACCTGCCGCCGCTGCCGCCGAGGCAGCGCGCGATGCTCGAGGGGGTAGTGACGTCGCTGCGCTCGCGGCTGGACCAGTCGCCGATCGCCTTCCATCTGCTGCCGTCGATCTTCACGCTCACGCAGCTGCAGGAGATCTACGAGCTTCTGCTCGGGAGGCGGCTGCACAAGGCGAGCTTCCGCCGGTCCCTGCACGCGGCCTGGCTGGTGGAGCCCACGGACGAGTGGCGCAGCGAAGGACGTGGGCGACCGGCGCAACTGTTCCGGTACGCACCGAAAAAACGCCGGAGTGGCCGCCGGGGAGTTCGATTCGGCGCCTGATCGTCGCGCAGCCGTGACGGAATCTTGACGGCACATGGGAGGCCCATGTCTTGCAAACGGTTATTTTATAGTTGCAAGATGTGCCTAAGGAACAAGAGGAGCCACC
>JAQBQC010000090.1 GCA_028287205.1 Gemmatimonadota bacterium | reverse complement strand
TCACGCTCTGCAGCAGCGTCAGATCCGTGCTCAGGCGGCTCGTCAGCTCGCCTGTGCGCTGCTCGGCGAAAAAGCCCGGAGACAGCCGCACGAGATGCGCGAACAGCTCGCTGCGCAGCCTGGCGATCACCTTCTCGGCGACGGACGTGATCAGCCACACCTGCACGAAGCTCAGCACCCCCTGCACGGCGAAGATCACCACGAGCAGCAACGCGAGCTTGTTGAGCAGCCCACCGTCGCCCTTCACGAACGCCGCATCGAGCAGCTCGCGCACGATCAGGGGAAAGGCGAGGCCGATCGCTGAGCTCAGGAGCAGCGCGAGCGCTCCGAAGATCAGCGGCGCGGGGTAGGGCTTGAGCCGCGCCAGGAGTGGGCGCAGCGGGGTGGGGGAGGGCAGCGTTCGCCGCGCGAGCTCCGGCGCGGCCGCGGCGGTCAGTGAGGAGTCGCTGTCAGCCAACTTCGCACCGTCCGAACGTCCGGCTCGATGCGCTGCCGGTTGCGCACCACGCCTTCCAGCCGCGTGAGTAGCGCGTTGGCGCTCACCACACTCTCATCCGGGCCCGTCGACCAGTTTCCCGAATGCCATTCACGCACGCGCACGCCTGCTGGATCGCGCGCGAGCAGCAGCACATGGTCCTTCGCGCCCTTGTCGCTCACGATGTGCACCGCGAGCTCGCCCGTCTCCATCTCCTCCGGCACCGGCCCGTTCGGCATCAGCGTGCGATGACGCGGTCGATCACCATCGCCGCAAAGAGAAGGGCGAGATACAGCAGCGAGAACTTGTAGAGCCACCACGCCGGCGCGTTCCACACCGGCTTGCGCAGCACCTGGATCACCCCGCCGAGCAGAATCGCGTCGAGCGCGATCGCCGAGATCACGTAGAACGGGCCGAACGCGCCGAAGAGCGCGGGCAGCAGCGTCAGCGCGATGAGGATGAACGTGTACCAGAGCATGTTCCACATCGTCTCTCGCTCGCCCCACACGAGCGGCGCCATCGGCACCCCTGCGCGCTTGTAGTCAACCTGCTTGTTGAGCGCGAGCGCCCAGAAGTGCGGCGGCGTCCAGTAGAACACGATCAAAAAGAGATAGACGGCGGCGAGGTCGACGTGTCCGGTCGCCGCCGCCCATCCAACGAGCGGCGGAAATGCGCCGGCGGCGCCGCCGATCACGATGTTCTGCGGCGTGCGACGCTTGAGCCACCGCGTATAGATGAACACGTAGAAATAGAAGCCGGCGAGCGCGAGCGCCGCGCTCATCAGGTTCACCTCGAGCGCGAACACGGCGGTCGCCGACGTGGCCAGCAGGATCCCGAACGCGAGCACCGCGCGCCGGTCCATGCGCCCACTGGGAATCGGACGCAGCCGCGTGCGCGCCATGTGCTCATCGATGTCGCTGTCGATGAACATGTTCACCGCGTTCGCGCCGCCCGCCATGAGATAACCGCCGAACAGCACCCAGAGCACGAGCGAGAAGCTCGGGCTGCCTGCGATGTACATGGGCGCGATCGTGGTGACCAGGAGAAGCGAGATGATCCGCGGCTTGGTGAGCATCACCAGGTCGCGTGCAACCGACCCACTTCGCTCCGACATCGCGGCCGTGGTCACGTTGCTGCTCCGCGTGGCGTGCCTGCGGGCACGAGCGGCGATGGTGCTGTCTCCGCGCCGCGCGCAGGCTCACGCGCGCCGCTCGCGCTCGAGAAGCGCGCGAGCCAGGCCAGCGCGAACAACGTCAGCCAGATCGCGATGCCATCGGCCTCGTGCAGCGATCGCATCACGGGCGGCAAATGCATCTCGACCATGCCGGCAGCGATCACGAGCTGCAGGCAGATGAGCGCGAACGCGACGCGCACCAACCGAAGAACCGCGGGCGCTTCCCTGCGGCGGGCGAAGCCGATCATGAGGCCGAGCACGTGGAAGAAGAGAACGAAGGCCAGAATGCGGTGCGTGAACTGCACGTGCTGCGCCGGAATCGCGGGGAGCAGTGAGCCCCGGCAGAGCGGGAATCCTTCGCACACGCTATTGGCGCCCGGAATCTTCGCGGTGAGCCCGCCGAACAGCACCGTCGCGAGCGCGATTGCAGCAGCTGCGGCAGATCCTCGCGCGGCGCGCGTTCTCGAAGGCGTAGTGCCGCTAGCGATCCCGCCGCCGAGTCCGCCGGCGCGAAGCACGGTCGCCGCAAGCGCCGCGAGGAGGAGAGCGCCATTCAGCAGATGCGCGACCGTTGCCCATGCGGTGTTGCCCATGCGCACGGTCACCATCCCGAGCAGCGCCTGGAGCACGATCAGCGCGGCCGCGAGTGTCGCCGCGCGCAACACGCCGCCGCGTCCCGACACTCCCGGCTCGGCGCGTTTCCGCAGTGCGACGGCCACCAGCAACACCACCATCGCCACCGTGACCGCGGCGAGCAGGCGATGCGTCCACTCGATCACCAGTGTGGGCTGATCCATCGGAGGGAACCACCGTCCGAAGCACCGGGGCCAATGGTCGCCGCATCCCATTCCCGAGCCCGAGATCCGGACGATCGCGCCAAACACGATGAGCGCGTACGCCAGTCCCAGTGTCGAATACGCCAGCCGACGCAACGCCTTCAAGAACGACTCCTCACGGGATGATCATGAACGTCGACGCCGGATGCAGCGCACGCCACGTGAGCACGAGCACCAGCGCCAGCATCAGCGCGGGCACGACCGTCCACGCGACCTCGATCGGGCGCGACGGAGAGGCGCTGCCGTCCGGCCGCTGCGCGCGCGCGCGAAGCGCAGACCGGATGATCGCGGCCTGCGAGAGCGCGCAGCACGCTGCTGCGAGCCAGAAAATGGCGTCGGAAAGGAAGGTCGGAATAATGCGGGAAAGTTGTCTGTGCACCCAATGACGGGCAAGACGGTGCACGCGGGGTGCCGCACAGCCGCCGAGGCTGTATTATGGACAATGGAAGCGCCCACCACCTCCGCCGCCGAGCCGTCCCGGCTCCCGCGCCGGCTCGGCCTGTTCAGTGCCGTTGCGGTTCTCGTCGGCTCGACGATCGGCTCGGGAATCTTCCGGTCGCCCGCCGGCATCGCCGACAAGCTTCCGGGCCCGCTGCCGCTGCTCTCCGTCTGGCTGTTCGGAGGGATCTTCGTGCTCTGCGGGGCGCTCACGCTCGCCGAAGTCTCGAGCGCATTCCCGGCAACCGGTGGGCTGTACGTTTTCATCCGCGAAGCGTGGGGACGTCGCGCCGCCTTTCTCTTCGGCTGGTCCGAGCTCCTCCTCATCCGCGCCGCATCGCTCGGCGCCATCTCGACGACGTTCGCCGAGTATCTCTTCCGCGTGATGGGGCACGAGCCGAGCGTCGAGCCGTATGCCACGTACGTGCACTGGGTGGCGGCGCTGGCGATCGCGCTGACGGCGACGTTCAACTACATCGGGCTCAAGTGGGGCTCGCTGGTGCAGAACCTCACGACGGTGGCGAAGTACGGCGGCCTGCTCTTCATCGTCATCGTCGCGATCGCGCTCGGGCTTCCGCACACCGGCGGTCATTTCACGCCGGCCGTGCCTCCGGGAAGCTTCTCGCTGGCACCGTTCGGGCTTGCGCTGATCTCCGTGCTCTGGGCGTACGACGGGTGGGAGGATGTGAGCCTCGTGGGCGGCGAGGTGAAGGATGGACGACGCACGCTCCCGCGCGCGATCATCATCGGCACGGTCGCCGTCATCGCGATCTATGCGCTCGCGAATCTCGCATATCTGTCGGTGCTCGACGTCGAGACGATTCGGCACTCGCGCCTGGTGGCTGCGGATGTCGCGTTCAAGGTGATCGGCTCGCCCGGCGTGGTATTCGTCGCCGTGACCGTGATGCTGTCGACTTTCGGAACGCTCAACGGCTCGATCATGACAGCACCGCGCATCTTCTTCGCGATGGCCGACGACCGACTGTTGTTCAAGCAGATTGCGGCCGTGCACCCGCGCTTTCAGACGCCGTACGTGGCGATCGTGCTGAACGCGGCGATCGGAGTCGCGTTCGTGCTGACACGAGGCTTCGAGCAGCTCGCGGATCAGTTCGTGATCGCGATCGTGCCCTTCCTGGCGCTCGCCGTGGCTGCGGTATTCGTGCTGCGCCGCCGCCCCGGATACGACACATCGTTCCGCGTTCCCGGCTACCCGGTCGTGCCGCTGATCTTCATCGCATCGACGGTCGCGCTCCTCCTGAACGCGCTCATCGACAAGTCGAGTCGCGTCGCAACGCTCGGCGTGTTCCTGGGCATTCTGCTGGGAATTCCTGTGTACGCGTTCATCACGCGGCGCATGGGTTCGTCAGGGGGACCAAGTCGTGACGAATCCGTTGCCGTCAATTCTTGACTCACGTTCGTCCCGCTCTAGTTTCTTTGCGTCGGCCGGGACCGCCTGAGTAGGGCGTTCGGCCGAGCTGGTTCGTGGTGCTGTCGCCTTGCACCGCGTCGCGAAGGTCGTCGTCCACCAGAAGGAACTCCATTCATGCGGATGAGTTGTAAGCTCCAAGTCGCTCTCCTGGCCCTCGCGGCCTCGGGAGCTAGTGGCATCATCTCTGTCGCCGCGCAGGGCATCACCACTGCCGCGGTGAGCGGCGTCGTCACGGACACGCTCAACCAGCCCGTCGACGCAGCGCAGATTCAGGTCACCAATCAGGCGACCGGCGTGAAGAGCGGCTCCGTCACGCGCGCCAACGGCAATTATTACATCCAGGGCGTCGAGGTGGGCGGCCCCTACGTGGTCTCCGTTCGGCGCATCGGATTCGCGCCCGACAGCGTGACCGGCGTTCGCCTCTCGCTCGGCCAGAATTTTCGCGCGAGCTTCAAGCTGAGCACGCAAGCGGCGCAGCTCGCGGTCGTCACCGTGCGCGCGACCTCGGACACTCTCAGCAGTCAGATCTCGCCGTCGCGACGCGGCGTGCAGACGGATATCTCGGACACGGCACTTCGCCGCCTGCCCACGCTGAACCGCAACTTCACGGACTTTCTCTCGCTGACGCCGCAGGTGATGCAGGCGCAGAACGGGGGACTTTCCGCGGGCGGTCAGAACAATCGCTTCAACAACATTCAGATCGACGGCGCGAGCGAGAGCGACATCTTCGGGCTCGGCACCACGGGCCAGCCTGGCGGACAGGCGCGCGGACGCTCGATCTCGCTCGAGGCCGTGCAGGAATATCAGGTGCTCCTGTCGCCGTTCGATGTGCGCCAGGGAAATTTCACGGGCGCGCTGATCAACGCCGTCACGAAGAGCGGCACGAACGAGTTTCACGGCTCGGCATACTACTACTTCCGCAACCAGAACCTCGCGGCCGACGTGCCTATTCTGCGCGCGAGCGATTTCCAGCAAAAGCAGTACGGATTCTCGCTGGGCGGCCCGATCGTGAAGGACAAGATTCACTTCTTCGTGGCGCCCGAGTGGCAGAACGAGGCGTATCCGGCGCCGGGACCGTTTCCGGGCTCGGTGGGGCAACCTGCGTCGGCGGCTGATGCGGCGACGGTTCAGCGAATGGCGGACATCCTGAAAAACACGTACGGGCTCGACGCGGGTGCCGCGGGTGCGGTGTCCAACAAGAATCCGTTGACGAACCTTTTTGGACGTCTCGACTTCGTGCTTCCCTACAACAGCCGGCTCGTGCTGCGCGACAACTACGGCAAGGCGGAGCTGGACACGCTGTTCCGCACCAGCACGTCGTTTCGTTTCGGGTCGAACGCGTACTCCTTCAACAACAAGAAGAACGCGGCCGTCGCGCAACTGTTCACGAACTGGAACAACGGCGCGAACAACGAGCTGTTCCTGGGCTACACCACCATTCGCGACGTGCGACCGCCGGATGCGAATTATCCGTCGATCACGGTCAACACCGGCATCACGGGAACGTTGATCGCGGGTGCCGAATCCAACTCGCAGGGCAACTCGCTCGATCAGGACATCTTCGAGATCACGGACAACTTCACGATCCCGATCGGTGCGAAGCACCGCCTGAGCGTGGGCACGCACAACGAGTTCTACAAGATGGACAATCTCTTCGCGCGCAACTCGCAGGGGAGCTACACCTTCGCGAGCCTCGACTCGCTCGCGGCGGGAAATCCGAATGCGTATACCATCGGCCTGAATCTTGGCCAGGGTTTCCACTCGAAGTTCAACGCAGCGAACTACTCGGTGTACGCCGAGGATCAGTGGACGGTGAACGATCGCTTCAACGTGCTCTACGGTCTGCGGCTCGATCTGCCGACGATCAGCTCGCGGCCTGCGACAAATCCGCTCGTGGAGAGTCTCTTCGGGCGTGACACGCACGAGCTTCCCACGGGGAACGTGCAGTTCTCGCCGCGCTTCGGCTTCAACTGGGATGTCACGGGCCAGCAGACGGACCAGCTTCGCGGAGGCGTTGGCCTGTTCCAGGGACGTCCGGCATTCGTGTGGCTCGAGAACACGATCGCGAACTCGGGATTCGGGCTCGGACTGCTCTCGTGCGGTGCGGGCGGACTGGGTCGAGCACCCGCGTTCAACCCCGACATCAACAACCAGTCGCAGACCTGTCTCGACGCGAGTGGAAATCCGGTAGGAGCCGGCGCCTACAGCGAAGTCGATCTGCTCAACAAGAATCTCAAGTACCCGCAGACGGCGCGTGCGACGCTGGGCTACGATCACCAGTTCAGCAACGGCTTCGTCGGAACGCTCGAGGGCATCTACACGCGCGGGATCAACAGCTTTTTCTATCAGAACCTGAACATCGGCGCGCCCACCGGCGTGGACAAGTTCGGCCGGACGATCTACGCGACGGCATTCGCCGCGAACGGCACGCCGACGACGAATCTCATCAGTCCGCAATTCAAGGCGGGCGGCATCTACGACGTGAAGAATCAGTCGAAGGACTATTCGTATCAGCTCACGGCGCAGCTCAAGAAGCGATTCTCGGATGCGCTGGAGG
>JAQBQC010000573.1 GCA_028287205.1 Gemmatimonadota bacterium | reverse complement strand
TTATTAGCGTATTCTATTGTACATAATCCGAATCGCTGTGCACGTGATCGTTTCAGCGCTGAGGAACGGCGAATACCCGGGGCCGGACTCGAACCGGCACGGCCTTGCAGCCAAGGGATTTTAAGTCCCACGCGTCTACCATTTCGCCACCCGGGTGCTACTCGCGACTCGGCGCGAGTCGCGGCCGCTACGTCACTCTCGCACGCTCCACGAGCGCAGTCGCGACGCGATCTTCGTCAGTGCGCCGCCAACTCCGGCGCGCGCATCGCTCGATGCAATCTGAAGCTTGCTCGCGAACTCCGAAATGGTCGCGAAGCGATCGCCTCTGGATCGTGACAGCGCGCGCTTGATCGCGTCATCGACGATCACCGGAACGTCCGGGCGCGTGACCCGCACCGATGGAGCACCGCTCGCGAACATCTTTGCCACCACGGCCTGCGCGTTGCGACCACCAAAAGGCGTTTCGCCGGCGAGCATCTCGTAGAGCACAGTGCCGAGACTGTATTGATCGGTTCTGCCATCGAGCGACGGATCGCCCCCCACCTGCTCCGGACTCATGTACTGCGGCGACCCGATGACGAATCCGGTCGTCGTCGTCGCCACCTCGACATCAGTCACCGCCGCGCGCGTGCTGCCGTCCGCATTGCGCACCGCTCGCGCAATTCCGAAATCTGCGAGCAAGGTTTCCTGTGTCTCGGTAACGAGAATGTTGTCCGGCTTCACATCGCGGTGCATGTATCCCGCATTGTGTGCATACTCGAGCGCGCCCGCCACGTCGCGCGCGATGCGCAGCGCGTCCGCCAACGGAAGCTGCGGCTCGCGCGCGAGGCGTTCGCGCAGCGTCTCGCCCGAGACGTACGGCATCGAGTACCAGAGCAGATCGCCGCCCGCCTCGCCGTGATCGAGAACGCGCAGGATGTTGGGATGCTCGAGTCTCGACGCGACCTCCACCTCGTGCCGGAATCGCTGCGCGCCGACGCTCTTCGCCATCTCGGGATGCAGCACCTTGAGTGCCACGAGGCGATCGGCTTTCTTCTCGCGCGCGAGGAACACCGTGGCCATCCCGCCTGAGGCCAACTCGCGCTGCACTTCGTACGAATCACCGAGAGCGGCCTCTATTCGGCCGCCGAGCTCACTGCGCTGAGGCATGCGCTCCTCGGCACGCGAGTGCGTGCCGTGTCGAACAGAAAGGACTGAGATCGATCAAGCGGGAAACGGGACTCGAACCCGCGACCCCAACCTTGGCAAGGTTGTGCTCTACCAACTGAGCTATTCCCGCAGTAGCGTCGAAGTTATGAAGCTGCCGAGCCGCGTACAAGTCGTCGCGTGCGCGCGCTCGGGGCATCAACGCTCCAGCTGCGCCGCGAAGCGAAGACGCACATAGTCCGCCGTCCACGCGCCCGCACGCCCGCGCAGGCTGGGGGCGAGCAGCGACGTCACCTCCTCGAGAATGGCACCGCGCTCGTCGTCGTTCACGCCAGCCAGAAACGGATTCGCGAATGTGTCGAGCCATCCGCGCATGCCGGTGGGCAGCGGCGTCGGACGCGGAATGAGCTCCATGCGAAGCACCACGAAGCCATGCGTCTCGAGACGCTCGGCATATTCGGCCGGAGTCGGGAAGTACCATGGCCACCGAGCCTCGCCGTCGATGCCATGCGCGCGCAGCACGGCGAGAATGGCGGTGGAGATCGCCGCGACATTCCCCTGCGCACCCATCTCGCCCACGAATCGGCCGCGCGGCTTGAGCGCGCGTGCGATGTTCGCGAGCGCGAGATCCGGCTCGCGCATCCAATGCAGTGCGGCGTTCGAGAAGCCCGCGTCGAACTCCTGGCGAAACGGGAGCGCATACACATCCATCACGCGCGCGTCGATCCCTCGCGCGCGCGCGGCCTCGACGAGCGAGAGCGAGCTGTCGACGCCAACGACATCCGCTCCGCGCGCGACGATCGACGCGGTGAGCGCGCCGTCGCCACAGCCCACATCGAGCACGCGCTCGCCCGGCTTGGGTGCGAGCCAATCGACGACAGGCTCGCCGAGCTCCGCGACGAATCGGGCGTTGCGCGCGTAGCCCTCGGCGCTCCAGTCCTGCGCCGGTGAATCCGACTGCTCATTCATTCGCGAACCTCGTAGGCAGGATGCGAAACGGAGCGCCCCGCGATGTGCCGGTGCGCTCCGCAGCTCGACTCACCTCAACGGCGTCATTGCGAGTGTGGTACGCTGGTGCCGTACTTCGCGTTTATGGCATCGATGATGTCATTCGCGAGCAATACGTGCGCAGCCGCGGCGGGGTGCACGCCATCGAGCGAGAAGAACTGCCCGAACGCCGCGGTCGGTGCCGCAAGATTGGGGAAGGGCGGAACGCCGCCGGAAACCTTGAGGGCGACGAGTGCCGGATTTGGGTCGAAGTATGCGAAGCCCAGAGTATCCGCCTCGGCCGCAATCAAGGCGTTGTATGCGGTCACCGTGTCGGTGACGGCCGCCTGCTCGGCGGCATCCAGCACGTACACGTTGCCGAGCGGCTGGAATGGTGCTGGCAACGCCTCGCAGTACACAGTCGGCGGATGCGTACCCGCGCGGATTGCTCCGGCAAGCTGGAAGTTGATGAGCGAGGTGGTCGACGGAGGACAGGTTATCGGGTCGATGACCGTCGTCGTTCCAGCCGCCGCATCGAAGGCGCCCTTCGCCGCTGGATTGAATAGAACTACCGCCGGAAAGAGCAGCGGCACGTTCGCGGTGTTCACGACGCCGATCAGCACACCGCCCCTGATCGACGGAATGGCCTTCAGCGCCTTCACGAGATTCTTGTAGTTCGTCGTGAACGCGGGGAGGGCCGTGACGCCGTTCGAGATTCCGGGCGTCGCAGGCCGGATCCCGCTGAGCGATGCATTGAGCACGTCGTTGTTGCCGATCCACGCGCTGACGAACGTCGGCTGCGCCTCCGCCGCGCGCTGGGCCTGCGTCTCACCGCCGAGAATGAAGGTGGTGAGCGCATTCTCGACGAGCGTGTCCGGACCAGGCACGGCGCCGGTTGGCGAGAGCGACGTCGCACCGGGAACGGCGACGTTGTTCAGCGAACCGGGTGTGCCAGTGGGCGTGCGCAGTGCGCAATCGCCCGCCGTCAATCCGCCGACGCGATGCTGCGTCACGAAATTGTCGATCGGAGGCGGACACCCGGGCCGGTTGAGCAGCGGAATGCGGAAGCCAGTGTTCGCGGCGTGCGCGATCAATACCGCGTAGCTCTGCATCTGTGTGGAATCATTGATGCCGGCCGACTGGTAGCCGGCGGTGATGCTGTTTCCGATCGCGACATACGTCTTGAAGAGCGGATCGACCGGCTTGCCGCCAAGGACATTGTTGTCGCTGCTGCACGCCGTGATCGCCGAGGCCGCAAGGAGCGCGGCAACTCCGCCGGCGAGATATCTATTGCAATACATATGAGATCTCCCTGTGGAGTTAAAAATTGACCTTCAGGCTGAGCGAGAAGACGTTTGC
>JAQBQC010000572.1 GCA_028287205.1 Gemmatimonadota bacterium | reverse complement strand
CTCATCGCCGGCAACGTGGCGACGCGTGCGGGCACCATGGCGCTCGTCGAGCGTGGCGTGAACGCGGTGAAGGTGGGCGTCGGTCCCGGCTCGATCTGCACCACGCGTGTCGTCACGGGCGTCGGCGTGCCGCAGCTCACGGCGATCATGGATGCCGTGGAAGGCGCGGGCGACATTCCGGTGATCGCGGATGGGGGCGTGAAGTACTCGGGCGATGTGGTGAAGGCGCTCGCGGCCGGCGCGTCGAGCGTGATGATGGGATCGATGCTCGCGGGCACGGAGGAGAGTCCGGGCGAGTCGTTCCTGCTCGAGGGCCGGCGGTTCAAGATGATCCGCGGCATGGGGAGTCTCTCCGCGATGCAGGACGGAAGCGCGGATCGCTACTTCCAGGAGGGCGAGCTTTCGGTGAAGAAGCTCGTGCCCGAGGGGATCGAGGGCCGTGTGCCGTACAAGGGCCCCGTCGGCGACGTGATCTACCAGATGGTGGGCGGGCTGCGAAGCGGCATGGGCTACGTCGGCTGCGCGAATGTCGACGAGCTGCGCACGGAGACGGAGTTCGTGCGGATCACCACCGCGGGACTTCGCGAGTCGCACCCGCACGACGTCATCATCACGCGCGAGGCGCCGAACTACTCGGTGTAGCGCGCGGGCGGAACGGCGACGCGCGCGCTGCGAAAGCCGCCGACCATGAGTGGCGCGATGGGGAGGAGCAGCAGCAGATAGGTGCCGAGCGATGCCGCGCCGCCCGCGAGCGTGCGTGGATCGTACAGGCGGCTCATGAGCACCACCGCCGCAACGCACCACGCGAGCGGCAGGAGCGCTTTCAGAACGAGCGCGAACGCGCGCTCGTGCGTCGCCTGAGCGCCGACGATCGTGAGCACGCCGGCGGCGATTGTCGCCTGTGCGAGCACCGCGCCTCCCGCGACTACCGCGAGCCCGGCACCAAAGTGGAGCGCGAGCATGGAGCACGCGAGATTGATGCACAGCGCGATCGCGGAGAGCACCGGAAGCGCGCGCTGTCGCCCCACTGCGATCACGCCGATGGCGCCAAGCGTCGTTATCCCGCCCGCGCCGGCAGTGAAGATGAAGACGCGTGCCGCTTCCGCCGCCGGGAGATAGCGTGGCAGCGCGAGCGCCATCGCGGGCTCCATGAGGAGCGCGAGCGCGCCGAGGATCGGGGGGAAGAGGTAGGCGAAGGGCAGAACGGTGCGGTCGAGATGCTCGCGCATCGCGGGCGCTGCGCCGGCGGCGCGCGCAGAGCCGTAGACATCCGGGAAGATCACGGTGCGGATGATCCACGCGAGCGATGCGGCGAGCCCGGCGATCGATACGCCGAATGCGTAGAGCCCGAGCGTCGCCGCGCCGCCGTATGCCACGACGACGAGTCGGTCTGCGGTGCCCAGCGCAATCGTGAGCGCCGACGACAGCGCGAGCGGGATCCCAATGTCGAGCAACCGCTGCAACGGTGCGTTCGCGAGCGCGGGCCGGAAGGGTGCGCAATTGCGGACGGTCCAGAGACTGACGAGCGCGCCGATGACGAACCCCGCGATCGCACCGCGCAATCCGAAGAGGTACGCCATGCCAACGGCAGCGACGAGGTGCACCGAGGCGTTCGCGATCTCGAGCAGCGCATAGCGGCGCAGCTCGCCGCGCGCGCGCAGATACGTCGTCGCGTACACCCAGAGTCCCTCGAGCACGACACCGAGCGACACCGCGCGGAGCGCCACGCGCCACGCGGGATCGGTCACGATGAACGATGCGATCAGCGCCGCGAGCGATGTCGCGGCCGCTGTGCTGATGATCCAGCCAAGCGCCGTGCGCGCGGACGTATCGGAACGCGCGATCGCTTCTGTGCCTCCGTGCGCGCGCCCCTGGACGATCTCGAGCTCGAGGCCGCGCTGCACGCCGAGACTGGCGAGCGGCGTGTAGCGCATGCAGATGCGGAAGAGCGTCCAGATTCCGAACGCGCGCGGACCGAGTATGATGGCGAGCAGCAGTCCGCGTGCGCTGCGCATCCCTTCGGTGGTGCCGCGCGTTGCGGCGTAGAGTATGATGCGCCGGCCACGTCCGGGCCGAGCCACCGTCATCTCCTGCTGCGCCGGGAGATCGGGGAGCGTCGTCGGCGCGGTCACGACGGCTCGATGATGCTCAGCGTGCGCGACGTGTGAAAGGGAAGCTTGCGGTAGCTGAGTCGCGCCACGTGGCGCGAGCGCCCACCCCATCTCCCTCGCGCGGCCCGAGCCCCCGCGATGTTCGTGCTGTTGATGAGGAACCAACAACTTCTGATGCCATGCTCGAAGAAGTAGCCCTCTCCCGCGCTGAAAAGCGCACTCGCCGTTCCGCGATGCCGTTCGGCTCGCGCAACGTGCACGAATCCGTGGAAGATTGCATCGGCCGGCAGCTTGATCGGGGAGAAGTCGAGCACGGTGTCGAAGGCATCCGTCCACCAGGAGTAGGCGACGACGATACCATCGCGCAGCGCGACGAAGATGGTTCTATTCGCCGGATCGCGCTCGAGCTGCGCGCGGCGTCTGCTGCTCATCAGAGCGCCGACCTTCGCGTGCTCATCGCGCGCGAGCATGCGCACCTCCAGACCCTCCGGCGCCGCGATTTGCTTGACACACTCGAGATCACGCTCGTACAGATCGAAGTGAGCGGAGCGCGCGATGCGATACACCGTTCGCTCGGCGATCTCGAGCCAGAGCCCGTGCGCGCCATCGCTGCGCCATGCCTGGCGCGCGTCGCCGGGAAAGGTCGCCGCGTCCACGAGATACTTGTTCATGGTGCGGCGCTCGCGTCGGTGATCCTGGCCACGAGACGGCGATGCTTCGCCTGGTTCCGGCTGTTGGTGAGAGGCCCCAGCACGCGAACGGCGGCGCGGGCAGCCGGCGTCAGTCCACGCACCAGCGTCACGCGCGAGTTGAGCCGCGCGCCACGAAGCAGCTTGGGGTACAGCGCGCTCGGGCCGAGATGGATTCGCGCGAGCCCGCCCGCGATCGCCGCACGGATCGGATCGTAGCAGAGGCAGTGCTGATAGAGCAGCCCGTTTCGCGTCTCGTCGGACTGCGCGCTCAGGGTGAGATCCATCGCGCCTCCGCCATCCAGAGCGACGGCCATCTCGAGCAGCGTCTGGCCTCTCCACGCGCACTGCACGCGTACGCCCGACGAGCGCTGCTTGGCGAGCTCGTCGAAGAAGTTCGGCGCGAGATTCGCCACGCGGCCGTTTCGCGCGACATACGATTCGCGATAGAGCGCGTCGAGCGCGGTGAGGTGCGGACGCAGGTCGCTCTCCCATGAGACGCGAATCCCCTGATCGTGCACCCAGGCGAGCTCGTTGCGCAGCGTGCGCCGCACGTTCTTCGACTGCGAGGCGATGTACGCTTCGGGCGAGCTCCACCTTACGTCGATAAGGGCCTCGGCATTGGCGAAGCTCTCACGAAACCCGCGCAGGTGAGCGGCCTCGCGAATGGTCGTCGCGCTCGCATCGACGAACGGCCAGACGATCGCCTTCACGCGCTCGGCGCGCGCCTCAACCTCGAGGAGCTCGAGTGCCTCATCGAGCACAGATGCGGTGAGCACGTCGTCGCTGCCGAGCGGGTCGGAGCCGGTGCTCATTGGCGCGCCGATGGCGAGCGACGGTCGAAGGCTCGCGCCGAGGGTTGCGGCGATGTGCTGGGCGGGGCCGTACCAGCGCGCATGGAGGTCGCCATGGAGCGTCTCCCGCTCGATGTACGCGGGGATGACGGCCACGAGCTCGCTGCCACGGAACACGCCAACGTGACGCGGCTCCGCGCCGCATGACTCCGCGGCCACGAACCACGCGTGCCGATGGTAGCCGCGGCGTGCGAGCGCGTCCCATTGCGCCCGGGCGATGTATCGAGCACCGCCGATCATGCGAAGGTTGCAGGCGGGAGCGGACACTGCGACCGCGCTCACCGCGCGTGCTCGAGCGCCGCGCGAACCTTCGCGGTGTTCGGGCTGGTCTCGCCTGGCGTGAAGCGGCTCCAGGAACGTCCGAAGAGGCTCACGTAGCGCACCTCTCCGATCACGCGCGTGTTCTCGCCCGCCGTCTTCTGCGCCGTGCGCTGCGAGGCGAGGTTGTCGATGTCGATCAGCCTCCAGCCCGCACGGAACGATTGCCCGCGCGAGTGATGAAGTCGCGCGAACGCGAGTGCAGTCCCCAGCCCGTTGCCGCGCTCGGACGAGGCGACATACAGGTCCCAGTGGTACGTCACATCGGGTGGAAGGGGGATCGGGTAGGTCTCGATGTCGCGGTCCATGCGCGTCGAGATCCAGGTGAAACCCACCGGCCGGTCGCCGCGCCATGCCACGAGGCACTCGCGCCCACGTGCGATGCGATTGCGAAACCTCTCGATCCGCGACGCCGTGGTGAGCTCGAGAAATGGCATCCAGTCGGGCCCGGCGAACGGTGCGATGCGTATGCCTTCCGGCAGCGGGAGATGCGGTACATCAACGAGCGCGTGCTCGAGGAGCAGCGCGTGCCCGCGTCGCGAGATGCGATCGAGGGTGCGCACCCGGATCTCGCGCCACACGCCGGATGCGCCGCGATGCCGCCATGCCGCGCGGGCATCGTGCGGAAAGGTGATCGCATCGCGCACGTACTTGTTCACTGTGACTCCGCAGCGAAGAACGTTTCGCTCGATGAGATCGTGGACGCCGATGGTACCGATTGTATCGTGACATCGTCGTACGAAGATGTCACGAACGATCGCGCGGGGCGGTACTTGCCGCTGGTCTCGCTCGGGATACTGTCCACGATCATGAGCTCGAACTCGACGCATGCGCCGAGCAGCTCGGCGCCGAGAGCGCGAAGTCTCTCGATGCGCTGCGAGGTGGGCTCCGCGCGCGCGATGATGCGCATCGTGATGTGGCCGAGCCGCTCCTGGGTGAGCTGAAAGTTCTCGATCCAGTCCGGATCGTCCATGATCAGCGACTCACTCAAATAGTATGGATGAATCACGCGACCATCGGGCAAGGGAAACATGTCGAGCATGCGTCCCTGCACGCTGCGAATCGTGCCGAATGGCGCGCCGCAGCCGCAAAGGCCAGCTCCCTGCATGGCGAGATCGCCGAGGCGGAAGCGAATCAGCGGCATCGCGAAGGAGTGGAGCGAAGTGATGACGACCTCTCCGCGGTGGCCGGGAGACACAGGCGTGCCGTCGGGTGCGATGACCTCGACGAGCACCGTGTCATCCGAGGTATGAAGCGAGCCTCCACGCGAGCATTCCCAGGCCATGAGATTGCATTCGTTGCTGCCGTACTGGTCGCGCACCGGAACGCCCAGCCGCGCCTCGATTTTGCGGCGCAGATCGGGCGTCAGCGACTCGGCCCCAGTGAGCGCGACACGAATGCTGGGCGGCGCCATGGGCTCGCGGGCCAGCTCCTCGGACACGCGCGCGAGCATGTTCGGATAGCCGCTCAGCATGTTGGGACGATACGCGCGCACCTCCAGCGCAATCGACGCGGCATCGAGGTGTATGCTCATGCGCTTCTGCTTCGTGAGCAGTCCCAGTGCGACCAGCGAGCGGCCAAGCATCTTGTTGTCACGCGCGTGCACGTTCTTCGGATTCAGAATGTTGAACGAGCGATCGGTACGCTTCACCCCGTACGAGCGCAGCGCGCGAATGCGCGGGAGATAGAGCACGTTGTGCTCCATCCAGCTGCGACGAATCGTGAACGGGCGACCGCTCGACCCGCTGCTTGCGGCGGGAATGAGAGTCTCGGGGTCGAGGCCGGACGCCACGCGCTCGCGTTCAGGGACGCCGCGAAAGTGCGTCTTCGTGACGGCGGGGAGCATCGGCATGTCCTCAGCGCCGCGAATCGCATCGGGGTGCACGCCGTGCTCATCGTACAGCGCGCGATAGTACGGCACGTTGCGATACGCGTGCTGGACCATGCGGCGAAGCTGCCGATCGCGAAAGTTCACGATGTCGGTACGCGAGGCGCGTGAGTGACCTCGAATCGCGTACGCGTTTCGCAGCTGCTCGACGCTCGAGGTCACGGCAGCGCTCCGGGTGCGCCCACGAGCGCGGCGGCGGGCTCGCGCGAGAGCGGAAGCGGGCAGACCACGCGCACCTTCTCGCGCGCGCCACGCTCGATCCGATCCACGACCGCGACGTCGATGCGCACGTCGCGCGGCAGCTCGTACCGCAGCGCGTCGACGATCGCGCTCGGAACCGTCGAGTGGTCGACGCCCGCCTCAGCCACCGCGCTCACGCGCAGGAGATCGCGCTCCGCTTGCACGATTTGATACTGAGCGAGTCCGGCGACTCGCTCGAGTGCCATCGTAAGGAGATACGGCGAGCGCGTGGTGCCATCGGGAAGGTGGATCGTATCGGCCTCGCGTCCGCTCACGACGCCAAGCAACGGCGCGGCGCGGCCGCACGAGCAGGTGACGGAGAGGAGCGAGCCACGGTCGCCGGTGCGATAGCGCACGAGCGGCATCGCGCGGCTCACGAGGAGCGTGACGACGATCTCTCCTTCGGTGCCTGCCGGCACCGGCGCGTCCTGCTCGTCGAGGATCTCGACATGGACTACGTCGGAGTTCACGTGTCGTGAGCCGGCCTCGCATTCCCAGGCGATCTCTTTCGTCTCCGAGGTACCGTACACGTCGCGAAGATCGCCGCCGAATGCTGCGACAATGGCCTGCCTCGCGCTTCCGGTGAGCAGCTCCCCGCTCGTGAAGATTCGGCTCGTTCGCACGCGCGGAGCGCCGCTCTCCATCGCGCGCGCGATCTCCAGCAGCGCGGAGGGGAGCGCGTAGATCGCCGCGGGCTCATACGTCGCGAGCATCTC
Source organism: Gemmatimonadota bacterium (assembly GCA_028287205.1). Lineage (GTDB taxonomy): Bacteria > Gemmatimonadota > Gemmatimonadetes > Gemmatimonadales > Gemmatimonadaceae > FEN-1250. The sequence goes on along the minus strand of JAQBQC010000572.1, from coordinate 2,334 downwards.
CGCAATCGCCGCGGGTGTGCGGAACACGCTGATGCGGCGCAGGCGCCCGGCGCGCTCGAGCGGCGAGCGCAATTCGTCGGCTTGCGGAATCGCGTCGAGAATCGCCACCCGGTCAGTCCACTTCAGTCCACCCGCGCGGCGGGAGCGCGCCTTCACGAGATACTTGAGCATCGACCACGCGCGCGCGTCGTAGAAAACACGAAACGGCTCGCCCGCGGAGCCGGACGAGCGCGATGAAAACCACGAGGCCGAGGCCCGGCCGTCGCGGAGTGCCTCATCGCCGGCTTCGCGCAGCTCGCTCTTGCTCACGGGCGCAAGCGACTGCATCGCGTGCGGGAGCTCCATGTCGCGCAGCGCGCCGGGCCGTGTGAGTCCAGCCGCACGCATGCGCAACGCGTGGAAGGGCGCGCGCTGCGCATCGACGAGCAGCGCGCGCATGCGTCGCATCGCCAGTGCACGCAGCGCGTCGCGCTCGAGATCGAGTGCGCACGCGGTGGCATGTGCATCGCGCGCGAGCCAGTACGCTACTGCCGCATGCTTCCGAATCATCGCGAGAGCGCCACACGTCGCTCGGCGCGCTGCCCGAGCAGCTCTGCGTAGAGTGACAAATAGCGGTCGGCGGCCGAGTCCCAGGAGAGCATCTCCTCCGCGCGCGCGCGATTCCGCATTGCCATCTGCGCACGCCGCGCGGGATCCTCGCCGAGCTCCTCGATGGCAAGCGCGATCGCCCCGGGATTGCCCGGCGCCACGAGAATCCCGTTCTCTCCGTTCTGTACGAGGTCGGGAATCGCGCCGATGTTGCTGCCAATCACGGGCAATCCGGCCGCGATCGCCTCCGCGAAGACGTTACCGAACGCCTCCTCATGCGGAGTCAGAACGAACAGGTCCGACTGCCGGCAGCGAGCCGCAATTTCCTCGCGGTCGAGCGGGCCGGCGAAACGGACATCCGCGTCGACGTTCAGCTCCGCCGCGAGCGCGCGCAACGCGTCACGCTGGGGCCCTTCGCCTGCGATCTCGAGGAAGTACTTCCCGCGTGGGAGCAGGCTCCACGCACGCAGCAAATCGGACACTCCCTTTCGCTCGATCAAACGCGCGACCGCGAGACATCGCACCGGTGATGGCGCGCGCGACGTTCCGTTCGTGCCCGGTCGAAAGAGCTCGAGGTCGACGCCGTTGCCGATCACGCTGTATTCGAGCGAGGGCGACGTCTCGCGCGCGAGCACGCCAAGGCTGTCGCACACCGGGACGACGCGCGACGCGCGACGCCAGATCCAGCGCGTGAGCGGCCGCAGCACGCGATGCGCGAGCACGAGCTTCGCGTTTCGCTCGTCGTAGCCGGGAACGTCCGAGCCGCGCAGCGACACGACCACCGGAATCTCTCCGAGCGGCAGCGCGGGGATGAGCGCTCCGGTGGGCAGCGAGAAATAGATGTGGACGATGTCGTAGCGCCGCCTGCGCAGCAGCCGTCGCGCCACGGGCACCGCCGAGCAGAGATAGCTGCCCGCGCCGAAGAAGCCGGCTTGATGGATCCCCCGACGCCTGCTCCACACCCGAAAGAGGGTGAGATTCCGGGCGACGGTCACGCATGACAGCCCCTCACTGCGCTCCACATCGCGCACGCCCGCCGGCCGCGACGTCACGACGTCAACGATCACTCCGCGCGACGCGAGCCGCTGCGCGAGCGCCGCCGAGGCGATGCCGGCACCGCCGCCGAGTGGCGGGTACTCGTAGTTGAGCAACAGGATGCGAAGCGCGCTCCCCGGCCCGAAGGCCGTGGATTCATGGGTCGAGCCGCTCCTCGTCGTGTCCTCGTGCGAGCCAGGGAGTGCCTGGAAAGCCATTCAGTGGTGCGCCTGAAGATGAAGAGACGGCAACAGTTGCCGGGGTGAGTCGCAATATCCGCGCGCAGGATGTGCCCCATATTGCGCATTCGAAGGCGCGTACGCGGCTCCTACCCAGGCCGCGATGCTCGAGCGTCGCGCGCTCGCCACGCCCACGTCGCCGCGGCTCCGCAGTGCTTGACAGGGCAGCGACCACGGTAGAACGTTGCTCGTCGACTCCGGGGTTGACGCCCCCGGTCAATCCGTCGCGTCGATCGCCCTCCTACCCGATTTGCCTGGAGACATTTGCATGGGTTTGTTCGCCAGAAAGAGCATCGCTGTGCTTCAGAACGAAGCGGGAGAGACAGGTGCGCATACGCTCAAACGCGTTCTCTCGGCCAGTAATCTGACGCTGCTGGGCATCGGCGCAATCATCGGCGCAGGTATTTTCGTGCTCACTGGAACGGCGGCCGCGTTGCACGCGGGCCCCGCCGTGGTCTACTCCTTCATTCTC
>JAQBQC010000571.1 GCA_028287205.1 Gemmatimonadota bacterium | reverse complement strand
CTGCGCTCGGCGCCAAGGGCGCGCGTCCCGACGTGCTTCTGCTGAGCGCGACGCCGATTCCTCGCTCGCTCGCTCTCACGCTGTACGGCGATCTCGACGTGAGCGTGCTCGACGAGCGGCCGCCCGGACGCCAGCCCGTTACCACGGCGCTTCGCCCAGGCTCGGCGCGCGAGCGCGTGCTCACCTTTATCGATCGCGAGGTCGAGAAGGGACGGCAGGCCTACGTCGTGTATCCGGTGATCGAGGAATCGGAGAAGACGGATCTCAAGGGCGCGACCGCGATGTTCGCCTCGCTCTCCACCGGCGCGTTCGCGCATCGCCGGATGGCGCTGCTGCACGGTCGCGTGCCGAGCGACGAGCGCGATCAGATCATGCGCCGCTTTCGGGATGGTGAGATCGACATTCTTGTCGCTACCACTATCATCGAGGTGGGCATCGATGTCGCCAACGCGACGGTGATGCTCGTCGAGCATCCCGAGCGCTTCGGGCTATCGCAGCTGCACCAGCTTCGCGGGCGCGTGGGTCGCGGCGCCGAGGAGAGCTACTGCATTCTGCTGGGCGACGTGAGCCCCGAAGCGCGCGAGCGGCTCCAGCTCTTCGCCGGTACGGACGACGGCTTCGAGATCGCGCGTGCGGATCTGCGCCTGCGCGGCATGGGCGATCTGTTCGGCGCGCAGCAGAGCGGTGAGAAAACCTTCCGCTACGCCGATCCCATTCGCGACGAATCGCTCAACCTGCTCGCCATGGAAAGCGCGGAGGAGCTGCTGCGCGGCGATCCCGGGCTGGAGAAGCGCGAGCATGCAGCAGTGCGAACTGCGCTTTCCGAACGGTATCCGAGGGCGCTCGCGCTCTTTCGCGTGGGCTGAGCAGCGCCGCTACGGCTTGCCCGTCGACAGGCGCTTCTTGATCCGGTCGAGCTCCGCCGTGGTCTTGTTGAGCGAATCCTGCAACTGCTTCACCAACTTCGCCATCTCCTGCTCGCGCGCGCTCGTCTTCGACGAGTCGTCGGACATCACGAGATGCAACGCGGGCAGACTGTCGAGCGATCGCGACCGCGAGAGCGAGTCGATTGCGCGCGTCGTTCGCTGAAGCGCAGTGGCCTCCGCACGATGCTCCGTGGCGTCGGATGCGAGGTAGCCGTCGAAGGCCTCCGCGGCCGCGTGCGTACTGCCTCCCGGATTTGCCGGCGCCAGCAGCAGGACGCCATGCCAGAACAGCGCCTCGTTCGCCTCAGCGGTGCCCGGCGCGCCACGCGCAAATACCGCGAGCAGCGTGTCCGCGGCCGCGTATTGGGAGTCCGAAGCGAGGCGACGCGCGGAGTCGAGCGTCGCGCTCCACGCGCTGAGCTCCGGTGCGGTGGACCTCGCGCGCGGATGCGCACATCCGATCGCCAGCGCCGCACCTACGAGAATGAGTCGTCCAACCCTCACGCGCTGGCGTCCACGGTCGTCGTGCTCGTCGACCGTCTGCGCGGACGCGGTCCAGTACGCACCGGGAGCGTGATGCCGAACGTCGTGCCTTCACCCACGCGACTCTCCACGGTCAGCTTTCCTCCATGCGCGTCGACAATCTGCTTTGCGATTGCGAGTCCGAGTCCCGTTCCGTCGTGCGCGGCCGAGTGCTGATTGTCCGCCTGGAAGAACTTACGGAAAATATGCGGAAGCTGCTCGGGCGGAATGCCGGCGCCGGTGTCTCGCACCGTCACGCGAATTTGTCCACCGTCGGCCTGCACGTCCAGCTCCACGGTGCCATCCTTCCTCGTGAACTTGAATGCGTTCGACAGCAGATTGCCCAGCACCTCGTTGATGCGGTCGGGGTCCCACACCACCTCCGCCGGCAGCGGTCCCGTACGCACGACGCGGAAATGGATCCCGCGCTGCAGCGAGAGCACCTCGAACGTGCTTTCGAGGTCGCTCAGAAAGTGCCCGAGCTCCGTGGGCCGGAGATCGAGCTTCCCGCCGCCGGCCTCGAAGCGGCTGATATCGAGCAGCTGATGCACGAGGCGCGACAGTGAGCGCGTCTGCGCGTCGACCGTGCGCAGGATCTCGCCCTGCTTGGCCGAGATCGATCCGTACACGCCTTCGTTGAGCAGCTGCAGATAGCCGAGGATCACGTTGATCGGCGTCTTCAGCTCGTGCGAGGCGACGGAAACGAATTCCGCCTTCAGCTTGTCGAGCTGCGCGAGCTGCGCCGCCATCGATTTGTAGCTCGCGGCAAGGCGCCCGAACTCGTCGTTCCGTGTTGGAGAAACCGTCAAGCGATAGTCGAACTGCCCCGCCGCAACCGCCTCCATCCCGGCCTCGAGGTCCTTGACGGGCTTGCTGACGGTGCGCCAGAGGGCGATCGACACGAGGAGCGCCACGCTCGCCGCTACCGCGAGCCCAATGCCGGAGACCTCGGTGGTATTGTCGACGAGGGCGGTCGCGCTGTTCACGAGCGCCGTCGTGCGCTGCGCCAACACGAGCTCCGCGTCGCGAAGCGATGACTCGATCTCGCGCTCGGCGGGCAGATACTGGCGCGTCGAGATCGTGTCCGCGATGGCGGGATTCTTCGCCGCGTGCGCCATCTCCACAGGCGCGATCCGCATGAGCTTCTCGATCTGCCCGTCGATGCGCGTGCGCGCCTTCTCCAGATCGTAGCCCTGGAGCGAGTCGTTCATCGCGCGCAGCAGCGTGAGCTGGCCGTTCACATGGCTGAGTGCCGCCGTGTCGTGCACGAAGAGCAGCCTTTCCTCGGATTGTCGCAGCTCATCCGCGGTCGCGCGCATCCGCCCCACCAGCAGCGACGCACGGAAGGCGTGATCGCGCAGCTGCTGCGTAGTGTAGTGCAGCTGCTCGAGCGAATGGAGCGCGAAGGCGAGCGGCGCCAGCAGAATGAGCAGATTTGCGAAGAGGCCGAGCGCCAGCTTCGAGCGGATCGTCATGACTCACGCACCGCGGCAGGCAGCACGATGCCAGTACGGCGCGCCCCTATAGGACGCGCCTCCGTGTAGCGGCGCGGAGGTGTGAGCATAACTCGCGATCCGTTCATGTGCTCCATTAATGCAGACTTGCCACCGTCCGCGCCAAGTACTGCCAGCGCAAACGAACGCAAATGACTGGCCATCCGAACTAATCAACAAAATCGGCCACGCGTAGCTGTAGCCGCAACCTCTCACTTTTGTTCCGGTGTCGCGGTCATTTGGGCGCATCCGAGCGTTGACACTCGTATCGGCGACGGGATAGCTTGCGCTCCCCAAACGTAACCTCCGCCAAATCAATGACATTGGCTTCCACACGCATTAGCGGGTTGAGCAGCGAAGTCGGTCGCGTCGTCACCGTCCGAGGATGGGTCACCACGGTCCGCTCGTCGGGGAAAGTGGCCTTCCTCGTGCTTCGTGATGGCACCGGCCTGCTGCAGTGCGTGCTGGTCAAGTCGGCCGTCACACAGGACGTGTGGGATCGTTTCGCCCAGCTCACACTCGAAACATCAGTCGCGGTCACGGGCGACGTGCGAGCGGACGCGCGTGCGCCCGGCGGGTTCGAGCTGGGTGTCACAGACCTCGCGATCGTCGGCACGAGCCCGCTGGACTATCCGATCCAGCCGAAGGAGCACG
>JAQBQC010000567.1 GCA_028287205.1 Gemmatimonadota bacterium | reverse complement strand
ACCCCAGCGGCATGGTGATGCTGCACTACTCGGTGCCGGCGGCGGCGGTGTAACGTCGAAGATCGCCAAGCCGAGCTCGCCTGAGCCCGGCGCACGCTTTGCTTGATTGGCGGACGGGAGGGTGCTTCGTGCCCTTCGAAACGTTCTGCGAGGAGAGTCAGATGCCCAGCAGCAAGAGCGGGAGCAAGAGCGGGAGCAAAAGCACCATCAAGAACAGCAACAAGAGCGGCAGCAGAAAGGAAACCGAGCGCAAGATCAGCAAGAGCAACGACACCAGCACCGCGGCCGCGAAGAGCGAAGATGACAACGTCTCGCCCGCGAAGAAGATCGAGGAGCTCTACTCCCTCGTCGAAGGAATCGACATCGCCATGATGACCAGCCGCAATTACGACGGTACGCTCGTCTCGCGGCCGATGGCCACGCAGGAAAAGCGCCCTCGGGTCGACTTCTGGTTCGTCACGAGCACCGAGACGCACAAGATCGACGAGATCCAGGCGCAGCCCGAAGTGAATCTCGCCTACTACAACAACAAGTCGCGCGAGTGGGTGTCGGTGAGCGGCACGGCGCGCATCGTCACGGACCGCGATCTGATCCGCACGCTCTACAAGCCGGACTGGAAGGTGTGGTTCGGCGACGAAGGCGGCGATCGCAACGGCGGCCCGAACGATCCGCGGCTCGCGCTCATCGAGGTCGAGGCGCACGAGGCGACGTATCTCAAATCGAACCAGCCGCGCGCAGTGCAGCTGTTCAAGGTTGCGAAGGCGCTCATCACGGGCGGCGCGCCGAAAATCGGCGACATGCGCCACGTCGGCAAGAAGGAGCTCGAAGCGCGGCGCTAGCGCTCGTCGCCCGCTCGCTGCAATCGCGCTAGCGGCTCGCCTTGGTGAGCCGCTGCGCGAACAGCCACTTCCACAGCTCTTCGTCCGCATACGCCGGATCCCACGCGCCGTGGCCCACGTCCGGATACTCCGTGTACTTCACGTTTGTGCCGGCATCGCGCATCGCCTGCACGAGCCTGCGCGACTGCACCGTCGGCACGACGTCGTCCTTCGCGCCGTGAAAGATCCAGATCGGCAGCCCCTTCGTCCTTTGCGCGACCGCTACGAACGGATCGTCGCCTTCCACGCTCACGAACAGATTGTCCATGTCAGCGGATGGTGTGAGGCCGCCGCTAACCGCAACCGCCGCGGCGAACACGCCCGGATGATCCACGATCTCCTGCCACACGCCGTAGCCACCCATCGACAAGCCGGTCGCGTAGAGCCGTTCGCGATCGCCGTGGAATTCCTTCACGCTCTTCTGGAGCGCCGCGAACGCCGCCTGTGCGACGACTCCGCGAAACACGCTGTCGTCGGGGCACTGCGGCATCACCACGATCGCGTTGAACCAGTCGCGATGCCACCGGATCTGCGACGGCATTCCGACCTGCGTCTGCTTGATGCCGTCGCTCCCTCGCTCACCGGAGCCGTGCATGAAGAGGATTACCGGCAGCGACGCATGTCCATCGTACGTGGGCGGCACGTAGACCTGATACTTCATCGTGAGCGTGCCCGACCTCACCGTACGATCGAGAAAGCCCGTCTGTTTCTGCGCAGGAAGCGATGCGGCGAGGGCGAACATCAGCGCACACGCAGGCATCCAGAGCGAAATAATCAGATCGAGTCTCCGCGCGCGAGCTTCGCACTGATGACGGGATAGGCGATCAGCAGCTGCGCGAGCCCGAGCGCGTTGCTATGCGCGTGGGTGCCGTTCATCGTGAACTGGCCGGTGCGACGCTGCAAAATGTGCGTGAGCTCCGGTCGCTGGCGCATCAGCGCCCGCTCTGCCTGTGCCGTCTCTTCGTCGGAGATTCTGCCATCGATCTCGAGCACCGCTCCATCTCCCTGTCTTTTCAGTCGCAGCCTCGGCGCCGCCAGCGGCGATTCCGCGATGACGGCCGGCAGCGCCGGATGACGCACCTGACTGCGCATCGCGACCGTCGCGTGGAGCTTCGTATCGTCGATCGCGTTCGGGCCGGGGCGGAAGCGCACGACCATGTCCGCAAGATCGCGCTGCGGACGGATGTATGTCGCCGACACCTTCTCCCGCCGCTCGAGCAGCTCCTGCACCTCGCTCTCCGAATAGCCGCGATTCGCCGTGTCACGCGCCACCTTCCAGCGATGTCGCAGCGGCTCGGGCGTGTCGAGATACACGCTCACATCGTAGCGCGCGCGAAGCTCCGGCGAATACAATCCGAGCAATCCCTCCACGATCAGAAATTCCGCCGGCACAATCCGCCTGGGCGCATCGAAGTCGCCGGTCGCATGATTGTACGGCGCCTTCTCCACCGCCTTCCCGCACGCGAGCTGCTCGAGATGCTCGCCGAGCAGATCGAGATCGTTGCAGTCCGGGTGGAGCGCGCTCAGGCGCAGCTCGCGCCGTGCCAATCGATTGTGCTTGTGGTAGTCGTCCGTCGTCACCACGGTGACGCGATGATCGCCGAGGAGAGCGGCGATGCCGTCGCCGAGCGTCGATTTGCCGGCGGCGCTGTCGCCGACGATGGCGAGCAAGATCGGACGGAGCGACATCGGGAAAGGTTGTACGTATCGGAGGCGGCGAGCAAGGCCGGAGCGGCCGGCCTCGATGCTCAGTCGCCGCGCTTCCCGATCGCTGCCACGATGAAATCGATGAACGCGCGCACCTTCAGCGCGGGCAGGTGACGCGACGGATAGAGCACATATAGAGGGAAGCGCTCGTCGGGCCAGTCGGGGAAGAGGTCGATCAGCCTGCCATCGTCGAGCAGCTTCTGAATACCCAGCGCCTTGATCTGCGCGATGCCTACACCCGAAAGACAGGACTCGAGGATCGTGCCGACGTCGGTGAGGAGAAGCCGGCCGGACGTTCGCACGTCGATCGCCCTCCGCCCTCGCTGAAATTCCCAGCTGTAGGGCTGTCCACTGGACGGATCTCGCACCTGGATGCACTCGTGCCCGGAAAGCTCATCCGGCTTCGACGGACGTCCATGTCGTTTCAGATAGCTCGGCGCCGCCACGGTGACGATGCGCGTGTCGATCAACTTTCGCGCGACCAGTGAAGAAGACGGCGGCTCGCCGAAGCGCACAGCGATGTCGAAGCCTTCCCCGACGAGATCGCCGAGTCGGTCGCGTGCGATGAGCTCCAGCGACAGCTCGGGGTATCGGTTGAGAAAGCGCGGGATGTGCGGGGAGAGGAGGAGCCGCGACGTGAACGCATCCGTGTTGACGCGCAGCGTGCCGCGCACGGCGCCTGATGCCCCCGTCGCAAGAGTGACGGCATCCTCGATCCCGAGGACGAGTGGGTTGATGCTCGCGTAGAGCACGCGTCCTTCGTCGGTGAGCCCGAGAGAACGCGTGGTGCGATCGAGCAGCCGAACCCCGATGCGCGCTTCCAGCCGCGCGATTGCGCGACTGACCCCCGATGGCGTCATGCCGAGTGCTTCCGCGGCCCGGGCAAAGCTTCCCGCCTCGACCACCGAGGCGAGGACACTCACGTTCGAGAGCACATGACCGTCGAGAGACATGAACGATTCATGACTGGAGATCATGAATGATATGCCATGAACTGCCTTTACTCAATGAGCCGTCATGCCCCACGTTTCGCCCATGTATTCAATCACTGGAATCACGGGACAGGTTGGCGGTGCCGTAGCCCGCGGCCTGCTGAACGCGGGACAACGTGTTCGTGCGGTCGTCCGCGATGCGAACAAGGGCAGGCTGTGGGCAGAGCTCGGGTGCGAGGTTGCCATCGCCGAGATGGAGGACGCGGCGGCGCTGATGAGTGCGTTCACAGGTGCGACGGGCGTCTTCGTGCTCCCGCCATCCAACTTCGATCCCGGACCCGGATACCCGGAGGCGAAGGCGGTCATTGCGGCCGTGCGCGACGCACTCGATGCGATGCGCCCGCCGAAAGTCGTTTGTCTTTCGACCGTCGGTGCGCAGGCAGTGCAGCCAAATCTGCTCACCCAGCGCACACTGCTGGAGGAGGCGCTGTCGTCGCTGCCGTTGAACGTGACCCTGCTTCGTCCGGCGTGGTTCATGGAGAATGTGAGCTGGGACATCGAACCGGCACGCGAGCACGGCGTACTCTCCTCCTTTCTCCAGCCGCTCGACAGGGCGATCCCTATGGTCGCTACGGCAGACGTCGGCCGCGTCGCCGCGGAGCTGCTGATGGAGGAGTGGAGCGGCAAGCGCATCGTCGAGCTCGAGGGCCCGGCGTCCGTTTCGCCGACCGAGATCGCGGCGACGCTCGCACTCGCGCTGCATCGTCCGGTGCGCGCAGAAGCGGTTCCGCGCGAGCAGTGGGACTCGATCTTCCGCGCGCAGGGCACGCGCGATCCGCTCCCGCGCATCCGGATGCTCGATGGATTTAACGAGGGGTGGATCACCTTCGAAGGGAAAGGCGCGACACGCGTGAAAGGTCGCGTAACGCTCGCAGACGTAGTTCGAAGGCTCGTTGCCGAGCGACTGGTGCCGACTCCCTAGAGCTTGAGCAGCTCCTCGCGCAGGTCCCGCGCGCGCTGCCGGCTCACTGCGAGCTGCTGCCTGTTCGCGAGGGTGACGAGATACGTTCCGCCCGGCATGGCACTCACCTTGGAAAGCATGTCGAGGTTCACGAGCGC
>JAQBQC010000560.1 GCA_028287205.1 Gemmatimonadota bacterium | reverse complement strand
TGCTGCGATTCGCGTAGCTCGTGTCACCGGCCGTCGCGTCGAAGGAGTGGCCGTTCGTGTTCGTCCAGTGATCGACGCGCGCGCTCAGCTCCACGCGCAGTGGCGTGATCGGCGCGGCGATCGCCTGCACGAACCCACCGCTCAACGTCTGATCACCGCCGGACACGATCGCGCGTGAAAGCGTTCCGCAGTTGGCGCCCGGGCAGCTCGTGTTGAAGTCCGTCTCATCGTAGACGCCGCCCATGCGCCGGAAGTCGCCGCCAAAGCTGATCGACTCGAGATGGAGCACCGCCTGGCGAGTCCACACGGCCGACGCGCCCCAGTCGTGGCTCGGGATGTTGGCAACGACGCTGCTGTCCTCGCATTGACGAGGAGCATCCGACGGATTGCCGCACGTCGTGGAGTTGGCGCGCACCGTGGTCGCGCGCTGACTCTCTGTCTGCATCCCACCCCATCCGCGGAAGGTGAGCGTTCCGCCACCGAGCCCCGCGTAGTCGGCTCCGAGCTGCAGGTCGCGCTCGTAGCGTGACTGATCCGAGAGCGGCGTGCCGAGGTCCCGGTCGTCGGCGAAGAGATGACCCGAGACGAACGCGGAGACGTTGCTCACGGGCACGTAGTTGAGGCGAAGATATCCGTTGCGCTGCCTGATCTGCGAGCGCTCGTCCACCGACCCGCGTTTCAGCGGATCGATCATGTCATAGCCACCGCCGTTCTGAAAATCTCCATCGAAGCTCGCGGTGAGCGCAGTGGCGATCGGGATGCCCGCCGAGACTCCGATGTGGCGCGCGTCGCGGCTTCCGCCCTCCACGAGCAGCCGTCCCGTCATGGGCGGAACGGGTCGGGAGAAGAACGAGATGACGCCGCCCATCGCGCCGTTTCCGTACAGGTTGGACGTACCACCCTCGATCACCTCCACGTGATCGATCATCCCCTTGGGCACGCGTCCCCAGTCGATCCATTCGCCCCACGCATCGTTCACGGGGATGCCATCGAAGAGCACCGCCGTTCGCCCTTCATCGACGCCGCGGATCGAGACGATCTGCGCCGTGCCGCCAACGAGGCTGCTCGTGCGCGGCAGCTCGACGCCGGGAATCTCGCGCAACAGATCCTGCGACTCGCGCGCGGGGCTCGTGGCGACTTCCACGGGTCCCAGCACGTTGACTGTGGAGGCAACGTGGCTGGCGGCGGTGGGCGTGCGCGTGGCAGACACGATCACACTCGAGAGCAGCAGCGGTCCGCGCGCCATCGTGATATCGAGCCTCGCCGACTCTCCCGACTGCACGGCGACATGCTGATGCGTGGGCTGCCGCCCAATGGCGGTGGCCGTCACGTCATAGCTGCCATCCGGGAGATCGCGAAGCGTGTACGCGCCCCGCTCGTCGGTGACGACCACGCGGCGCGGCGTTTCTACCGAGATGCGCGCTCCCCCGATTGGCGCATGTGTTTCTTCGGCGGTGACGACACCGCGAATCGAGCCTCGCCCCTGCGCGAGTGCGGGGCGTTCGGCGGCACCCAGTGCGCCTAGCAGGAGGGCGAGCATCGCGGCCTGCGGGGCGCGAGGAAGATTCATCGACTGCATGCGAGGCTCGATCGTGGGGGGAGAGGCCCGAAAATGATGTGGTGCGTGCGCCCGCATATTTTAAGCGATGTCATCGCCCATGGAATTCCCCACATGAAGAAAATCCTGTGAAAGCCCACATGCCGCGGCGGCGCCGAAATCCTCTGGCCCTGGCGATCGTGCTCGCCCTTGCCGCGCTTTCGTGCGGTCGCGGCAGCGAAGGTCGCGGACCTCGTGTCGTAGGCGTCTCCAAGCAGATCAACGAGTATCTCTACGACATTCACGCCGAGTCGGTATTGGTGGCGCGCGACCTCACCTCGATCAATCCGCCAGCGATCAAGCGCCTGCCCTCGGTGGGCTATCACCGGGCGCTGAGCGCGGAAGGTATCGTCTCGATGCGTCCGACCATGCTGCTCACCGACGGCAATCTCGGCCCCGATGCCGTAGTGGCGCAGGTGAAGAAGGTCGGCGTACCGGTGCTCGTCCTCGCTCCAGGCTCGAGCCTCGACAGCGCGCAGCTGCTCATGCAGCGGCTGGGGCGCGAGTTCCATCACGAGGCGCAGGCGGATTCCGCGGTCGCGGCATGGAAAGAGGGAATGGCCGAGGCGCTGCGCGACAGCGCGAAGTGGGCATCCGGTCGTCGTCCGCGCGTGCTGGTGATGCACTTCGGGCAGATCGCGAACGACTATCTCGGTCTCAAGCGCGGATCGACCGCCGACCAGATCATCCAGTGGGCGGGCGGCGTCAACGCCATCGACTCGACGGGCGGGATGCTGCGTCTGACGCCGGAGCTCATCGCGAAGGCTGCGCCGGACGTGATCATCGCGACGGATGTCGGCTTCGACAGACTCGGAAGCGCCGAGAAATTCGCGTCGCTGCCTGGCGTGGCGCTCACGCCCGCGGCGAAGTCGGGGCACGTGTATCGCGTGAACGAGTCGGAGGTCATGTACTTCTCGCCGCGCACGCCGGCCGTTTTGCGCAAGGTGGCCGAGTGGCTCCATCCGGGAGCGACGTCGCCGGCTCAGCCTTGATGCGCGGCTGATGCCGGTGGATCGGCGATCCGATGCCGCTGTCCACATCGCGCTGGCGCTCGCGCTCGTGGCGGCGCTCATCGCGTCCGCGTGTCTCGGCGCCTTCACCTTCACCCCTGCGCGCATTGCGAGCTACGTCGCGCAGAGTGCGGGATGGATCCCCGCGCGCGAGGCAGACGCGCTCGGGCGCAGTGTGTTCTTCCAGCTCCGACTCCCGCGCGTGCTGCTCGCCGCGCTCACCGGCGCGGTGCTCGGCGTGTCCGGCACCCTCATGCAGGGGCTCTTCCGCAATCCGATCGTCGAGCCGGGGCTCGCGGGCACATCGGCCGGAGCGGCGCTCGGCGCGTCGCTGATATTCGTGCTCGGGGGCGGAGCGGGCGCGCTCGCCTTCAGCGCGCCGCTCGGCGCGTTCGCGGTTCCAGTGCTCGCGTTCACGGGCGCGTTCGGGGCGACCATTCTCGTCTATCGCATCTCGTCGTCCTTCGGAAAGGTGAACGTGTTCACGCTGCTGCTCGCGGGCATCGCGGTGAACGCGGTGTGCGGCGCGGGCACGGGCTTTCTGTCGTACGTCGCGCGCGATCCGCAGGCGCGCAACATCACCTTCTGGAGCCTGGGCACGTTCACGACGGCGGACTGGCGAGGGGTCGCACTCGTTGGCGTGTGCTTCGTCGTGTGCTTCACGATCGCGCTCGGATACGCCAAGCCCCTCAACGCGCTGATGCTCGGCGAGGACGAGGCGGCGTACCTCGGCACCGATCCGCGACGACTCATCGCGCGGCTGCTCGTGGTGAACACCGTCATGGTGGCGGCGACCACGGCGATGGTGGGCGTGATCGCGTTCGTGGGCCTCGTGGTTCCGCACGTGCTGCGGATGATGCGCTCGTCGAGCTACTCGTTTCTGCTGCCCGGATCCGCGCTGCTCGGTGCCACGATGATGGTGGTGGTGGACATCGTCGCGCGCGAGGTGATCCCGCCGGCAGAGCTGCCGATCGGGATCATCACGGCCGTGATCGGCGCGCCGGTGTTTCTCTGGATTCTGTTGCGCGAGCAGCGGAAGGGGAGCCCGGCCTACTATGGATGAGTTGCATGGGGATGAGTTGAACGGGGCCGAGCTTCATGGAGTCGAGCTTCGCAACGTCTCGTTCCGTGCGGGCGGCGCGCGCATTCTCGACAGCGTGAGCGCACGCTTCGAGCCGGGGAAGCTCAACGTGGTGCTCGGACCGAATGGCGCGGGGAAGTCCACGCTGCTGCGCATCGCGACCGGGCTCACACGGCCGTCCTCCGGCGACGTGAGATACGACGGGCAGTCGATCGCAGCGCTCGCACCGGAGCCGCTCGCACGGCGGCGCGCGGTGCTGTCGCAGCACGTCGATCTCGCGTTCTCGCTCGCGGTCGCCGATGTCGTGATGATGGGACGCTATCCGCACTACGGACGGGTGCCCACCGCGCGCGATGTGGACATCGTGAGTCGCGCGCTCGCGCTCGTCGGGATGGAAGACAAGCGCGAGCAACCGTACCCGACGCTCTCGGGTGGCGAGCAGCAGAAAGTCCATCTCGCCAGAGTGCTCGCGCAGATCTGGAGCGACGATGGCGATGCCGGAGCAATGTCCGGTGCGCAACGCTTTCTCTTTCTCGACGAGCCCACGAGCGGGCTCGATGTGCACTATCAGCTGCACATCCTGAACGTGGTGCGGGCGCTGCTGTCACCGAGCCTGACCGTCGTGGCCGTGCTGCACGACCTCAACATGGCGTTCGAGTACGGCGATCACTTCGTGCTGTTGGAGCGCGGGACCGTGGCGGTGACCGCCGACGACGCGCGCGCGATTCCCGCCGAGGTACTCGAACGCGTCTTTCGCGTGCGGGCGCGCCGCATGCATGACTCGACCACCACCAGCGACCTGTGGCGCTTCGAGCTCTGACGGCGGCCGCCGGTTGAACTCCATGTTATAACAGGTATTATTCATCGCATGGCCAGCCACCTGCAAAGCGAGATCAAGCAGACCAAGCCGTTCGCGCGGCGGAGCGATGAGGCGCTGCTCTCGATACTCCGCACCGCCACGGTGCTCGAGCACGGCTCGAACGAGCTGCTTCGGGACTACGGCATCACGATGACACAGTACAACGTGCTGCGGATTCTTCGCGGCGCAGGTGCACGCGGGCTGTGCGGGCGCGATATCGCCGAGCGGCTGATCTCGCGCGTGCCGGACGTCTCGCGGCTGCTCGATCGCATGGCGGAAATGGGGCTGCTCAGCAAGGAGCGCGATGCGGCGGACAGGCGCCACGTGACTGCGCGGATCACGCCCAGAGGCCGGCGCGTGCTCAAGCAGGCGACGCCCGCACTGGAGGTGTTCGGCCGCGCCCGCGTGGAGAGCCTCTCGGCCCGGAGCATTGAGGCCCTCGTCGAGGCCCTGGATACGATTCGCGAAGGCGTGTGAACCTTTTTGCCCTCTGAACGATTGTTATAACAGGTACTTTCAACATCAACACGGAAATCTATATGGATACCTCTGTTCTCGATCTCGCCACGATCAGCGTGGGCCTGCTGGTGCTCCGGCTCGTGGTCGGGCTGCTCATAGCCGCCCACGGCGCGCAGAAGCTCTTCGGCTGGTTCGGCGGACACGGCATCGCGGGCACCGGGGCGTTCTTCGAGGCGATCGGCTTTCGCCCCGGCCGCTTCTTCGCGCAGCTTGCATCCGTCACTGAGCTCGTGAGCGGAGTGCTCATCACGCTCGGATTTCTGGGCCCTGTCGGTCCTGCGCTCATGCTCTCGGTGATGATCGTCGCTGCCGTGAGCGTGCACTGGAAGAACGGGCTCTTCGCGACGGCGAACGGGATCGAGCTGTCGCTCTTCTACGGAACCGTGGCCATCGGGCTCGCGCTCATCGGCTACGGCAAATACTCGCTCGACGCCCTGCTCGGACTGCAGTCGCTCTACACGCCCACGTGGGCGTTCGTGGCACTCGCGATCGGGATCCTCGGCGGTATCGGCAACCTGCTCGCGCGACGACCCGTCGCCGCCGCGTAGGCGCGAGACACTCATGGAAATCGGGATCTACACGTTCGCCGAGCGCACGCCGGATGCCGCGACGGGACATCTGGTGAGCGCGGAGCAGCGGCTCGCGGACCTGCTCGAGGAGATGGAGCTCGCGGACCAGCTCGGGCTCGATGTGTTCGGCGTGGGCGAGCATCATCGCCCCGACTACGTGGTGTCGTCGCCGGCCGTCGTGCTTGCCGCCGGTGCCGCCCGCACGAAACGCATTCGGTTGACCAGCGCCGTCTCTGTGCTCAGCTCGGACGATCCGGTTCGCGTCTTCCAGGATTTCGCGACGCTCGATCTCCTCTCGAAGGGTCGCGCGGAGATCATGGCGGGACGCGGCTCGTTCATCGAGTCGTTTCCGCTGTTCGGCTTCGATCTCGACGACTACGATGAGCTGTTCGTTGAGAAGCTCGAGCTGCTGCTGAAGCTGCGCGAAAACGAGAAGGTGGAATGGAGCGGAGCACATCGCGCCGCGATTCGCGGGCGCTCCGTTTACCCGCGCCCCGTGCAGGATCCGCTCCCTGTGTGGGTTGCGGTGGGAGGCACTCCGCAATCCGTAGTGCGCGCCGCGACGCTCGGACTTCCGATGGCGCTCGCGATCATCGGCGGCGAGCCGGAGCGGTTCAAGCCCATGGTGGATCTGTATCGCGAAGCGGCGAAGCGCGCCGGCCACGATCCCGCAACGCTTCCGGTGAGCATCAACTCGCACGGCTACATCGCGGACACATCGCGCCAGGCGTCCGACGAGGCCTATCCGCCGTACCTCGAGGTGATGGGCCGCATCGGCCGCGAGCGCGGATGGTCGCCGCCCACGCGCGCGAAGTTCGAGGCCGAGCGCTCGAAGCGTGGCGCGCTGCTCGTTGGCGATCCGCAGGAAGTGATCGACAAGATTCTCTACGAGCACGAGCTGTTCGCGCACCAGCGCTTCCTGATGCAGATGAGCGTGGGCACGATGCCGCACCCGAAGATCATGCACTCCATCGAGCTGCTCGGAACCGTCGTCGCCCCCGCCGTTCGAAAGGCGCTCGGCGTCGCGTCACCGGCGGTCCAGCCCGAACCGGCAGCTTCTGCCGAGCGAGCGGAAACAGCTGGCGCTCAGGCTCGGTAGACGGTCACCACCGTATCGTCGAACGCTCGCGAGCTGGTGCCGCGAGGGAGCATGTGCCCCGCCGCGTGCTCGACGACGAGGATTCGCGAGAAGAGGCTGAGCTTCCAGCTGCTGATGACGCGATCGAGCTGACGCGATTCGTATGGCGGATCGGCGAAGGCGATTTCGTAGCTCGAGGGGCCGAGCATGGCGGCGTAGGGAATCGCGTCGCGCTTGAAGATCCGCGTGGAGTCGCGAAGCCGCAGCGCGGCGACGTTGGCGCGCAGGGCGTGCAGGCTGTCGGGGCGGAACTCCACGAAGTCGACGCTCTTTGCGCCCCGCGACAGGGCCTCGATGCCGATCGCACCGGTACCCGCAAAGAGCTCGAGAACCCGGGCGTCCGCCAGATCCTCCTGCACCATGTCGAGCATCGCAGCCCGTACGTGCTCCGCGGTGGGGCGCACACGGCGATCCTGCGGCGAGACGAGATCGCGACCGGCGAGCTTACCGGCTACGATTCTCACGAGAGTGGGAGGG
>JAQBQC010000555.1 GCA_028287205.1 Gemmatimonadota bacterium | reverse complement strand
GAGATGCTCGACCGCCGGATCGAAGCGCCCACCGCGGCCGAGCTGGCGCGCCCACTCCACGGCCGCTCGCCCACTCCACGCGTCCGGTGGCTCGCTCAGTATCTCGCGCGCCGTGCCGCGGAAGCGCTCCGCGCGAAAGTCGAAGAACGAGCCTTCCACGTTGCGCATGGCGGCGCCTCCGGCGGTGCCGTAGAAGGACACCTCGATCACCGCGTCGCGCCCCGCCGAGAGATTCCACGAGCACGCCAGCCGCGCGGCGGTGCCGCCATGGAGATCGAGGCGCGCCTCCGCGAAGTCCTCCACCTGCGAGCGCGTGTCGCGCAGCGGCTCGCCGTGGCTGAACAATCGCGACGTCGCTCCGAGCACGCGCGGGAAGTCGAGCGTCCACAGCACGAGATCCACGAGATGAATGCCGAGGTCGATCACGCAACCGCCGCCCGACAGGCGCGGATCGTAGAACCACGGCTTGTCGGGACCGTACGCGTTGTGAAAGACGAGGTCGACAGCGTAGATGGTTCCGAGCTCGCCGCCGCGCGCGAGCTGCCGAATTCGCCGCATCCCTTCCGTGAACCGATACGAGAGATCGACGCCGAGCAGGCGATCGGCGGCTCGAGCGGCCTCCACGACGCGTCGAGTTTCCCGCGCACTCCGGGCGAGCGGCTTCTGGCAGAACACGGCCACGCCGCGCTCCAGCGCCGCGATCGCCTGCTCCGCATGCATCGCGCTCGGCGTCGCGATCACGATCCCATCGAGCCGCGCATCGAGCAGCTCGTCGATCGAGCTCGCGACATCGCAGCTCGGAACGTGCGCTCGCGCATCGCGGAGCGCGCTCTCCGACGCATCGGCAATGGCAACGATCTCGGCCGCGCCGCTCTCGGCGATTGCGCCCAACCGATGGCGGCCGATCCAACCCACTCCGAGGAATCCGAGGCGCGGCCTCGTGCGCGAGGGGGCGTCGCGGGTGAGTGTCGTCGCGGCGGTCACGTGACGACCAACGCCTTGAGGAAGCCGTCGGGCCGCGTGCGGGCAGCCTCGAGCGCGTCACCGAGCCGATCGAGCGGAAAGCGATGCGTGTACAACGGCGACGGATCGAGCGCTCCGCTGGCGACCGCGCTCACGGCGGCGCGCATTCCTTTCACGTACGCGCGCGGATCCCGCTCGTGGGCATTGATCACATCGAGTCCGCGCCAGTTCCAGAGCTGCATGTTCACCTGGCGAGCCCCGTCCTGATGAAAGCCCGCGATGATCAGCCGCCCCCGAATGCGCGTGAGCTCACCCGCGATGTCCAGCGGCCACTGCATGCCGACGGCCTCGATCACGCGCTCGCATCCCTCGCCGCCGGTGAGGGATCGCACGCGCTCGATGATCCTTGCGTGATCGTCCATCGCGATCGTCTCGTGCGCGCCGCAGCTGCGCGCGACATCGAGCGCGAATTGGCGGCGAGAGATCGCGATCACGCGAGCGCCGGCCCGCGACGCGAGCTGGGTGAGCAGCGCGCCGAGAAAGCCGATGCCGACCACGGCGACTGTGTGCTCCGCCCGGATGTCGCTGCGCGCGAAGATGTTCATGGCGCAGCCGAGCGGCTCGCCGGGAAGCTCCACGCTCGCCAGCTCCGGTGGCAGGCGCACGACCGAATCGTGCGCGGCCAAATCGTGCTCGGCGAAGGCATGATACGTCAGCGCCGCCACGCGATCCCCAACGGTGAAATCGTGCACACTTTCGCCGACTGCGTCGATGACGCCCCATCCCTCGTGTCCCGGTGCGCCGGCCTCCAGCGGATACGAGAACCACTGCCGCCCTTCCCACACCGGCACGTTGGACCCGCAAACGCCGCTCCCTTCGAGGCGCACGCGCACCTCGCGCTCGCCGGGCTCGGGAATCGAAACGCGATCGATGCGCGCGACACCCGGCGCGTCGATCCACGCCGCGCGAGAGGCCCCTCCACTTACGCGGATCGCGCGAGCGGCCGCCTCGACAGTCGCGCTCACACGCTTCCCTCCGCCTCGGCCTCCGCCGACGAAGCCGTGAGCGCGCTCGCCGCTGCGACGCGCTTCGCGGGTTCGGCTCGCACGCGCGCCTTCGCCTGGCTTCGCGCGTCCAGTAGCCAATTGTGCAGCCGCGTCACGCCCTCCTCCACACCCACGCGCGGCTGCCAGCCAGTCGCCTGCTGGAACCGCCGCGTATCCGACACATAGTAGCGCTGATCGCCCGTTCTCCACCCCTGCATTGCGACATCGGGTGAGTCGCCGTGAATCCTCTCGATCAGGCGGAGCAGCTCCAGCAGGCTCGTGGTGTTCGCTGCGCCACCCCCGATGTTGAAGGCGGTTCCGCCGTGCGGATCCATGTTTCGCTGCGCGAGCAGGAACGCATCCACCAGATCGTCGACGAAGAGAATGTCGCGCACCTGCATCCCATCGCCGTAGAGCACGATGGGACGCCCCTCGATCGCACGAATCAGGAAGTGCGCGACCCACCCCTGATCCTCCGTGCCGAACTGGTGCGGCCCGTAGATGCAGCTCATGCGAAACACGATCGCCTTGAGCCCGTACGATCGCGCGTAGTCGAGCACGTACTGGTCCGCGGTCCCCTTCGAGCATCCATACGGACTGTGGAAGTCCAGGCGACGAGCCTCACTCACGCCGTGCTCGCGTATCTCCGGATCGCACGGTTCGTAGCGGCCCTCGCGCCGCTCGAGCGCGATGTCCGCGAGCCCACCGTAGACCTTGTTCGTGGACGTGAATACGAGCGTTGGTGGATCCGCCTGGGCACGGATCGCCTCGAGCACGTTGAGCGTACCGCCCGCATTCACGGCGAAATCGTGGCGAGGATCGTCGAGACTCGTTGTCACCGCGACTTGCGCGGCAAAGTGGAAGACCTGGCGTGCCTGCGCTACCGCATCCCGCACCGCCTCTCCGTCGCGCACATCCGCAACCTCGGCCCGCACGTGCTCGC
>JAQBQC010000081.1 GCA_028287205.1 Gemmatimonadota bacterium | reverse complement strand
TGAGCCCCGTCTGCGGCTGGAACCAGTGCGTGAAGTGCGTCACGCCGCGCGAGATCGCCCACTCCTTGATGACCTGGGCCACGGTCGGTGCGATCTCGGCGTCGAGCTTCTTGCCCTGGCGAATGGCACCCACGAGCGTCGCATACACGTCCTTCGGCAGGCGCGCGCGCATCTGGCGGGCGCCGAACGTATTGATGCCGAAGTACTCCGACGTCGGATGCTGACCGTTGCTGGCGTTGCCATTCACCGGCGCAGTCGAGAGGCGCGCGGTGCGGGACGCGATGTCCTGGATGGCAGCTTTGCGCGAAGAGAGGATAGGCGCGGGCATGGAAGCGAACGCTCCGAAATAAGAGAGGCAGAGTAATGCTGGCTGCAAAGTGTACTCAGATTCGTGCTGATTTTGCAAATGAGGAGCGCCGTTTTGTGCGCCTCCCACCCATTGTTTACGCTTTGCAGGGTTCTTGCGCGCACTTCTGGCACGTCTCCGCGCACATGGCGGTAAAGTCTTGATTCACATCAGTCACCTGCTGAGGCCGGCTCGAACGCCGGGATTGCCGACCGAACCGTCCCGAGTCGCCACTTGAGTGCGAGCGGTGTGAGCAACGTCGTCGCCATCACCGTGATCACCACCGCGGAATAGATCCCGTCGTCGATCAGCCGTTCTCCGTGAATGGAGAGCGCGAGTCCGATGTTGGCGAAGATGAGCCCCACCTCTCCGCGCGGAATCATTCCGAAGCCCACCGAGATGCGATCGACCCCGGGTCCCCAGGCGCCGAGTGCGCACGCCTGCTTGCCGATGATCGCCGCTGCGGTGAGCACCGCGGCGAGCACGAGAACATCGGTGCGAAGGAGCGCTGCCAGGTCTACGCGCATCCCCATCAGCACGAAGAACACAGGCACCAGAAACGACGAGATGGGACGGATGAGCTCCTGCAACGAGTGCTCGACGGGCTTCGCATCGTCCCGATAATGCTGCTCCTCGAGGAGCAATCCCGCCGCGTATGCACCCACGATTGCCGCGAGGCCAATCGCGGAGGCAAGCGCGGAGAGAACGAAACAGAACACGAGCGCGGTCGCGAGAAGAACGCCACGCCCCCGTAGCTTTGCCGTCGCAGCAAAAAGCCGCGGCGAGAGCTTGCTGCCAATGATGATCGCACCGGCTAGAAATGCCGTTGCTTTCACACACTCGAAAACCACCCCACCAACCGACATCGTGGTGCCCGCGTTGGCCGCAGTCACGAAGCTCGTGATGACCGCGAGAATGACGAGCCCCAGTACATCATCGATTACAGCCGCACCGAGAATGATGCGAGCTTCGTTCGACCTCGTGAGCCCGAGATCGGACAGCACGCGCGCCGTGATCCCTACGCTGGTGGCGGTGAGTGTCGCGCCGAGAAAAGCGTGCACGTACACGCTGTGATTCGGGAGCAGGAGCGCTCCTACCCACCACCCGAGCGCCCACGGCGCCGCCACGCCAAGCACCGCCACCACGAACGATCGCGTGCCGACGACGAGCATCTCTCGAACCGTGGATTCGAGACCAACCTCGAACAGCAAAATCACCGCGCCCAAGCGCGCCAGCATGTCCAGGTTGCCGTTGGACGCGAGCGGGTGAAACCAGCCGAGTCCCAGATGGTAGAGATTCCCGAGCACGACTCCCGCCGCCAGCTCACCTAGCACTGCCGGCTGCCCGGCGCGCTCGGCGATGTGACCGCCGAGTTTCGCCCCGGCCAGAATGACCGCGAGTGCAATCAGCACCAGCGCTGCGGGATCCGCGTGCTCGACACCAAAAGGGAGTGACATTTCAGAAAATGAAAGTGGTGCTGAGCGCGACCGTCATCTGATCCTTGTTTCCATCGAACACTTCGAGGTTCGAGTGGTCGTACCTGATCTCCGGACGCAGCAGGAGATTCGCCCAGCTCTTCACGCCGAGCGTGACGGTCCCGGTCCAGAGCTGCTGCTCGGCCGGGCTCTCGAGCGCAAAGGCACCCGCAGTGCGTGCGCCTTCCTTGTCGTCCAGATAGTCCCCGCGCAGGCCCAGACTGAGCGCGGGATGCAGATCGACGGCATACCATCCGCCGATGGCCCACCACGAAGCATCCTTCGTAGGATCGGGAAGCGCCGCGTTCGCGTCCTCGGTGCCATAGTCGCCCTGCAGCCACGCCGTCGACTTGCCGAACTTCCGACTCAGCAGAACTTCGGCGCCCTTGCGCAACGCGGAGTTATTGTCGGCCTCCTCGGGTCCGATGTATCCCAGCAGCGCAATCGAAGTGACGTCATCGGGAGCGATGCCGACGCGCCCCATGAACGACTGATGCGTGTTGAGGTCTTCCACCTGATCCCAGCCGTTGAACACGCGCAGCTGCGCGTCGACGTGCTTGTTGAAGCGATACTCCGCGCTCACACCGAGCTGCGTGAAGTTCTCCACGTAGACGAACTGATTGCCCTCGGACCAGTTGGGGTTGGCGTACGACTCGATGACCTCCAGACCCATGAGCGTCACCATCTTGCCGACTTTGAACTGCAAGCCGTTGCCGTTGGGCGTCGGCACGTTCAGCGTGACGTAGAGCTGCGTGACGTCGCCCTGGTCGCCGAGATCGAAGCCGGCCGACTGCAGCACCTTCGCGTTCTGCCCGAAGATCACGTCCGCGTGAAAACCCGCGTCGAATTTGTCGGCTGCGTACGGCCGATCGAGCCACAGCTTCAGGGCGTTCAGTGTGAACGTGTTGGGAAAGCGGTCGTAGAGTCGGCCCACAACGGTGTGCCCCACCGGGTGATTGGCGTACACGTACGACGCCTCGGCGAATCCACCGAGCTTCACGCCGAAGAGCGACGTACCGACGTGTGCCGAGCTGTCCGCCGCAGGAGACGCCGCGGTGGAATCCGTCCGAACCACGGTGGTCGGGACTTCGCCAGCGGCGATCGATTTCGTGGTGTCCGGCTGTTGAGCCATTAGCGGGACGGCAGAAGTGAGCAGCGAGACGGCGATGAGGAGACGTTGGCAAGAGTCCATCGGTGCTCCAGGTGGTGGGTCGCGAGTGCTCCTCGGTACGCGGATTCGTCGTTCAGGAACCGCGAAATGCAGAACGCCCCCGTGATTTCGGCTTCGAATCACGAGGGCGTTCGGTGAGCAGGAAGAGCTCAGAACTGCGGCCACGGGACTCGGTTCGAATGACGAAGACGCAGCGACCAATTCGGGGCCGCGGCGTCCTGACTATTCGACTGAGGGTTGCGCGTTGAAGCGCACCTTGAAACGCCGGGGGCCGCGTGAGCTCGCATGGAGGCGGAGACGGAATCCGATTTGAGGGATCTTGCCAACGTCGGAGCACGAAGCTGCTGCTCGATGGAGGATATCTTTACACGAAATCCCTGTCAACCACCGTTCGCCATATTTTGTAGAATTTGCACGAATGCCTATGCATTCAGCCAGTTTTTGCGTAGAATATGGTCCTTACAGCGCTTTTTATTGCAGAATTTGCGCGTATCCGTTGACACACTCGACTGGCTCCGTTATTGTGCCGCTCACCGGGACTGGCTCGCCACCAGCGCCCGAGACCTCCACACAGCAGCCATGCCCCCGCTCGCTTCGCTCCATCATTTTCGCAGTCTTCCGCTGAGCACCGCGGCTTGGGAGCGCGCCAACGCGTGGCCCAATTCCAATCAGCCGGGGGCCTCTGGCCGTCGGACTCGGGAGCGTTGATGAAGAGGTAAAAACGCGAGCTTCCCTGTCAGACAGCTAAACGCCCCTACGTCGATACCTCGATCGTAGGGGCGGCGTTTTTTCAGCTCCCTTTTTTCAGTTCCCTTGCAGGCGGCACCAGCATTTCAGCATTCGCGAGCTCCCCGTCACCCCCAGCCCTCGAGGCAAACAATGAAATCTGCGACCACGCTGTCGGCGCTGCTGCTGCTCGCCACACCCCTGGCGTTGGCAGCGCAGGGCGCGCCCGCAGGCACTCCGCCGCCGAAGCTCGAAGACGTTGCGGCGGCCGTCGCGGCCAATACAGCGGCGATCAATCTGGTGTGGACGCTGTTAGCCGGATTTCTCGTGATGTTCATGCAGGCAGGGTTCGCGCTCGTGGAAACGGGCTTCACGCGCAAGAAGAACGCTGCCCATACCATGACCATGAACTTCATGGTCTACGGCGTGGCCATGCTCGCGTACTGGGCGGTGGGCTTCGCACTCCAAGCCGGCGGAGTCGGCGCGCTCACCACGCTCGGCGGCTATGACAAGCTTGCCAGCGAGTTTGTGATCAGCATCGCCGGAAAGGATTTTGGTCTCTTTGGGCACACCGGCTTTTTCCTCACCGGCGTTGCCTACTCCGCTCCGGTGTTCGCGTACTTTCTATTTCAGATGGTGTTCATGGACACCGCCGCCACGATTCCCACCGGAGCTTTGGCGGAGCGATGGAAGTTCAGCAACTTCGTGATCTTCAGCGTCTGCGTTGGCGCGTTCATCTATCCGATCTTCGCCAACTGGGTGTGGGGCGGCGGATGGTTGTCCACTCTTGGAAAAAACTTCGGGCTCGGACACGGCCACGTGGACTTTGCGGGATCATCGGTGGTGCACATGACTGGAGGCGTCATGGCGCTGGTGACCTGCAAGCTGCTCGGTCCCCGTCGCGGCAAGTACAACCGTGACGGCTCGGCGAACGCCATCCCCGGACACAATGTCCCCATGGCGCTGCTCGGGACGTTCATCCTCGCCTTCGGATGGTTCGGCTTCAATGCCGGATCGACGCTCGCAGGTGCCGACTCGCGCATCGGCGTGATCGCGACCAACACGATGCTCGCCGGTGCGGCCGGAAGCATCTCGGCCATGATCTTCCTGTACCTCACGTCCGGAAAGCCCGATCCGGCGATGTTGGCGAACGGCGCACTCGCGGGGCTCGTCGCAATCACGGCACCCTGCGCCTTCGTCACCGCGCCTTCGGCGGTGCTGATCGGCTTGATCGCCGGCGTGTTTGTGTGCCTGGCCGTGCCCTTCATCGATCAGAAGATTCGGCTCGATGATCCGGTCGGCGCCATCTCCGTTCACGGCGTGAACGGGCTGTGGGGCATCCTTGCGCTTGGTCTCTTCGCCGACGGAACCTATGGCGCGGGAACGAACGGCGTGGACGGTAACGTCAGAGGGCTGTTCTACGGCGACGGCGGGCAGTTCATTGCCGAAGTGATCGGCGGGCTTACGAACATCGTCGCGGTCGGTTTGATGACGGTGCTCGCGTGGAAACTGTCCTCGCTCCTGACCCACGGCGCGCGCGTTTCTGCCGTGGTCGAAGAAAACGGCCTCGATATCCCGGAAATGGGTGCGCTGGCCTATCCGCAGGATGCGTCCTTCCCGCACTATAGTCCCGAGGAGTCGGGTGCGCCCTTCAAGGCTGCATGAGCGTTGAGCGACGCGGCGTGAACATCCTCTGACGTTCGAGAAGGTCCGGAGCCGTCACGA